>CAKZQH010000023.1 GCA_937139565.1 uncultured Nitrospiraceae bacterium
GTTTCAATCCTTGTTTTTATGGAAGTTGGTCTTAGACTGGTAATCCGAAGCTGAAATACCTTGCTATAACATGTTTCAATCCTTGTTTTTATGGAAGTTGGTCTTAGACAGCAATTTTTGTGTTTTCCATTGATAAATAAGGATTTTTGTTATTTTTTCTTGAATCTTTTTTTGTATTTTTTCACTCTCTCTGCCCTCTTAAAATGCAAAAAATTTTTCTCTTTTACATAACCTTTAGTTCATTTTTTTCTTATTTAACAATAACTTACAAATATGTTTACCCACCTGCTCTATAATTTTTTGAAACTAGTAACTCACACTTGTCAAAGACCACTACTTTATACATATATTTCTGTAACAACAATCAATGCATCTGTTCTGCCATCGAGTTTTTTTCGGAAAGTAACCTTTCATTATGATTTCAAATACCTCTTTTACTATATTTTTAGCATAGCATAAATCCTTCTCTGTGTAAATAATCTCTTTCACCTTAAATCCATATTTTGCATAGCATATAAAACCTCTTTTTACAGGTTTTTCGTAATTTTCCATCAAAGCCAATGCATAGAGAATGGATTGCACCTTATGAGTCTGAAAGGTAAATTCAGTAAACTCTGTATACTTATAGTCAAAAGGAGCAATTGTGCCATCTGATAGGTATAAAAGCTCATCGATAACTCCTCTAATACCGAGTGTCTTGGAGGCTATATATACTGCTACTTCTTTATCTGTAACGCCGAGTCTTTTTCTGAGATAATCTACGTTGATTTTTTCCCTTCTTTTATGCAATTCTCTGCCTTTCAATACCTTGTATCTATTCTCTTCATGCTGGGGAATGTTCAAACAGTTCATAAAATATGTAAATCGTGGGCAGTAGATATGCTCAATAATTTCAGAAGGAGTAATCATTGGTGTTGATTCATCATCATGTTCTATCAATAAAGTCTCTTCAGTTAAAAAGTTATGTAGAGCGTTGTCTAATGTAGATTTATTTTGGTCTGATCTATCTCTCATATAAATAAAGCCTTAATTTCATCCGTCACTAACTTTTTGTCAAATGCCTGACCAAGAAGCTTTACCTTTTTAAAATCTTCTTCGCACATTGGGAAAATATATACAGAGTCAACATCAGGGTCTATAATGTCCTCGCACATAATCTTAAGTTCGTCTATCTGATTTTTGTTAAGGGTGCCGAGAAATGCAGATTTCTGGACTCTGTAAAGTCCTTTATTTTTGCATGCCTTTGCAATCCTTGTTCTTTTACTATCCTCCCTAATATCATAGATTATCCATACAAGCTTATCACCTTGTTTCATTTTTATCTCCTATCAGGTTATTTGCAATCCTGTGACAGTCGAATTGAATTATATTACCCCGCTTTATATTCCTCCCTCTGTAGCGAACCGATTCATCCATAAAGGAATTGAAATCAGTGAGTAAAACCGCCTTACCTTCTTTGTTGAGCATAAATCCGCCCGCTATTTTATCAAAATGCTCCACCTTTACCTTTCTTGAAGCAAATAGATTGACCACCACTTCATCTGCCCATATGCGATAATTTTCTATTAAGTCAAATACCAGCGATTTTTTATTGTAGTGATCTGTATGGATAAAGCCCACATAGGGGTCAAGTCCCGCTATAATGCATGCCTTTTCAACCCTAGAATAGAGCACACCGTATGAATAATTGAGTAGAGCATTGAACTCATCTTTTGCCGGATTTCTGCTCCTGGCTTCAAACTTAAACCTCTCTGGCATAAGAAAACTCAGTGCCTCAAAATAAATCCTACCACCAATACCCTCTATACCCATTATAGTGCTTCTACATTCTTCTATAGTTCCCGAGAGGTTATCAAGTCCCATCATTACATTCTGAAGTTTCTCAATATAAGATGTAATCTTTTGTGACTTATGAGGTCTCGTCTGCCTTAGCCTTTTCAGAAAATCTATCTGGTTATTGAATTTAGCCTTAACCCATTCAAGTGCAAGCCTTAAGCCCTCTTCTTTCTCCGCAATCTCGAGCTGTCTCCTCCTGATTAGTGTCGTGCTTCCAAGCTTAGGATGCCATATTCTGCCGTAAGGATCACCGAATTCATCTATAAACACAATGTCTATGTTGTTTTCCATAGCCATCTTTATTGCATCGGTGGTGATATAGGCTGCTGTGGATATGAGAATTGAGGAGACTTTTTTGCAAGAAATCTCAAAGACCCTTTCATCGGTCTTGACTTTGAAACAGTCACCGTTTTTCTGAATATAGGAACCGTATGTATTTATAACAATTTGCACGATTATTCAAATATCAAAAACGCACAAAAAATAGCCCGAGGATAACAAAAATTATCTCTAAAACATGAGAAACTTCTCAAACTCCTCTCCACTCCCAATCTTTCCCTTTCACAAGAAGAATAGGTTTAGGATCCTCTTCTGCATCTTCAAAAAAAAGACTTTTGAGCACATAGTAGAGATTGATTCCTGATGAGGTAAATCTTTTCTTAAAAATCACACATGCTTCTTTGATTGACAATTTAAGTTTCAAAACAGCATAAAGGTCGTAAAAATCTTTCTTTGTGCAGCGCTGAGAGATGGCTTTTATTCTTTCAGCAGTAATATCTTTAAAATCTGCAACTGGAACTTTTCGCCATGATATTGTTGGATAGATGAGAGGATGGCTGTAATAAAGAAAGGACAATTTAACCCTATTCACAGTGCACTGAGCCTTCCTGCAACAAATTTGTCAAGGATGACATCTGCATTGAATATTCTTTGAGAGAAAAAATCTAAATCAAGCGATTTTCTATGCCCAAGTTGTAACGCCAGAGCAGTTCCACCAGCTAAATAGAAATCATTAAGTTTATCTGATAGTTGATCGATTACTTCGATCGCATTTTCTGGTGATACATTTTCAAACATGCAATCTCCTTTAAAGGAATTCCAAAATACACTGCCCAGAATTTTGCTGTTTTAGGCATTAATCCACGTCTTTTTTTAATTACCTCTTTGATCTTTTCATCTGGATATATCGCCCTCAGGGTAGCAACATCTTTTTCATCGCCAAAATCAAGCACCCGTGCAATAATGTAACTTGAGTTTTTTTCAAGATCGATATCTTCTGCATCCCAGAATAGGGTTGGGTTAAATATCTCCCTTACATTAACCTTCTTAGTTCGACTGTTTTTCATAACTAATTATATCATTTTGAATTCTTTAACTTGAATTCTTTAACGTTTTTACCGTCCCAAAACCCCTCGACACTGACTTACCAATGCCCCAGTAATCAGGAATTTCAAAATTCACTGAGAATGTGCCTAAAAACCCGAGCATCGGAGTGCCTTTGAGTCTTGTCTGAATCTCTTTTAACCTGCCAATGTTTGCCTTAATCGGCTCAGGTACAGTGTATCCAAGGCTTTTCGAGATTGAGATGATGTTGCCTATAAGAATGCTTTCGAGGAGTTTTTTTCTTTTTGCCCATGTACCGAGTTTCTGGTATCTCTCATAATTCTTTTCATTCAATGCAAGCCAGGGGGTGAGGAAGGTGTAGGTGATTTGATCCGAGGTTAATGAAAAGGTTGAAGTATAACTCTCCATTCCTTTGGTTAAGATATCCTGCCATTTACCACTCAGATTTATTCTCTTTAAATTAAAAAAAATCTTTTCAAGAATATCTAAACCTTCATTGAATCCTATCAACATGCATGCGTTGTCTACAATTTTATACTGCACACATGGATAACGATATACAAAGCCACTTTCCATATGATTGTGAGCATAAGGATTATCCCAAAATAAATTACCAAGATATCCTCTTATTTTTTCGGCATCACTTTTATTTAGATCAGAGTCTAAGCTAAGAATAAGTTTTAATATCCTTACCTCCATATCTTCACCAAATGATCACAGATTTTGTATCTTTAGTAATAAATCCAGTCTCTCTGTCATAATAATCATCAAGAGTAGATTGCTTAACATAGCCTATTCCGTTAAAAATTTGTGGCTTATTATTAATACTCATTGGAATGGATATAACATATTGATAAAATTCTGCTTTTATAGCGTCAAAAGCTATTTTTCTTCGAAACAGATCATCTATATTTTTTAAAGCCTTAAAATCCTCCCAGGCCTTACAAGCTTCTTCATCTGTTTCTATAAAAACATCTAACTTTTTATAGTCCTCTTCTATGAGTTCAAAATCAGACACAGAAATCGTATCATACAAACTGTCGTATCGTAACTTTGCAATCGCTTCTAATAGATTTTGCGATTTCTGCTGTGTTTTCTTTTTACTTGTTTCCTTGTAATAAAAATCTATTAATTCTAAAAATTCACCTTCTTTAATTTCATCTTTCGTAAGAAGAATCTTTTTTGTTATGTCAAGTAAAACAGCATCGTATATATATGATGCATATTTTCTTCCATTCTCACTTTCTAACTCAACGACATATGTTATGCCCTTATTCCTACCATTTCTATTGCATCTACCTGATGCCTGATTAATAGAATCAAGTGGAGCCATGTCTCTCACAACAACATCAAAGTCTATATCCACACCCGCCTCAACAAGTTGTGTTGTCACTACAACTTTATATTTTTTCTCTTTTATCTCTCTTATCCGTTTTAGACGTTCTTTTGGTATTAAATGGGTTGAAAGATAAGTAACTGTGATCCCTTTGTTTTTTATTAGATTATAGAAATCCTTTGCAGATGTTATAGTGTTAAAGATAAATAGATATCTTCTTTCATCGGTTAAATCAAAATATTCACTGAGGTCATTTATTTTCATGGGGCTATGTAGTAAGGGTTTTATAGAAACCCTATCTAATGCTTTGAAATACCTGTCTCTATCCACGAGTCCTATAGTTTCTCCCCTTTCAAAAATCAGGGGTTCAGTTGCTGTGACAAATATTATGTAAGCATTAAGCATCTCAGCCACTTCTTTTAATATATTTCTCAAAAGCAACCAGTATTTAACAGGTATTGATTGAACTTCATCGAGGATGATTATTGAATTGGCAAGTTTATGAAATTTTCTTATACTTTTATTTTTGTTCGAAATCAATGTATGAAAAAGCTGAACAAAGGTAGTTACTATTATTTCAGCATTCCATCCTTCAATTAGAATCTTTGCCTCATCAGATTCGAATTCATTGTTTTCTTTTTTGTAAAAGATGTCTGATAAATGATGATGCTTTAAAAGAATGTTTGTGTCGGGTTCAATATTGTTTGTTTTTATCACTGATTCAAATACTTCTGAATTCTGGTCAATTATGCTCAAGAAAGGAAGTGCATATACAATTCGTGGTGCTACACCTTTTGTAGATTTTATGAGTTCCTTTAATTTCAATGCAAAGGCAAAAGAGGTTAAGGTCTTTCCAAGTCCGGTCGGAAGGTTTAAAGAATAGAATTTCTTATTCAACTCAATCTCATGAGTCAATGTCTCCTTATAAGCCTTTTCTCTTAAAGTGTTGATGGGAGATTCTGGAAAAACGACCTGTTTTTTATAATTATTCATCCAGTCAGAACTATTTAACACTTTTCTATCAAATACAGTCTTTTCTCTAATAACTACATCACTTTTATCAGCATCAAGGAGTGTCGAATATATAAAATTAAATATTATGTAATTAAAAACAGTATGATCCATATTTCTTAAAAGTTTACTAATTTGCCTTAATTCTCCACCAAATTCATCAATCCACTTAGATATAATCTCTTTGTTCAATAAAAGAGGTAGTCCTGCAGAATGGAGCCTAATGCTAAGCTTAAGAAAACCATCATCTGCTATACTTACAAGTTGTCTATGCAATAAATTTCTGTCGTTATCGTCAAATATGACTTCATCTCGAATATCTTGTAAATCTCCATGATGCCTCCTAACAGCAAGGTAGGCAAAAAATGGATAAAGCTTATTGAATAAACACAGTTCCTTCGTTAAGTAATAGGCACAAACTGCTGAAAAAAGACTATGCCATGTCTCTTTATTTTTCTTGAGTTTTTCTCTTTCTTTTTCATTTGCGTTTATATAACATTGAAAATAACTGGTGGCTTTGCCGATGTCGTGAGTAAGTGCAATAATTCTGCATATGCTGGATAATCTATCTCTTATTTTATCTGGTTTCTCAGAAAGAAATAAATCCGAAAGCTCAGCAACACCTATAAGATGGTCTTCAAGCAGCACTCCAGGATGGGAATACAAATTAGAAGAAATTAATGATTTCTCCATTTTCTAATTGGTAATACTCCTTTACATTAGCCTTGATAGTTTTCCCATCAGGCTCAAAGATTACATCATCATATTTCTCTATTATTCTTTCACTATTCATTTTAATTGGCATCTTCTCTTTGAAGTATCTCTTATTCATCTCAATTTCAATCCCATTTTCTCTTAAATTCGTTTCCTTAATGGGTGTGTGAATCTCTACTAATTCAGTACCTGACTTTTGCTCAAAATCAAACACACCAACATATTTAAAGTCTGCAATTAGCTCACTTAATCCAAGAGAGACTGTGTATGTGCATTTATGTTCTTTCAAAAGTTTTTCTAGTCGCTCAAATACCTCTGGGACTTCGTGAGCAAAATAAATCCTGAAACAGGGGTTTTTTAAAAATTCAGTTAGAATTTGGGTTCTCGGCTCATGGTATTGACTACTATAAAGAGTCCAGTGTCCATCTTTTGTGTTTATAAGATTTATTCCCATCCTGACCTTTTTAACTGGATTTATGATCCTGAGTGCAATTTTGCATCTATCCATTGAAAAAACTTTTAAATATTCATCTTTTCCACTTCCATAAATAGCACCTAAAATACCTGCTATAGTAAAAGGTGGGGGAAAGGAAAAAGTAAGAGGGGACGAAGTTGTATAAAATTTACGGAAATGACCGTAATCTCCCCATATGTCAAATACTAGAACCTTCATTGACTACCTCTTTAAAAAGTAAGGCTCTCAACAGGTAAGCCAGACAATGCATCCTGTATCGAAACACTCTGCCCATCTTTTATAAAAGCAATCCTCTCATCTACCTTGAGGCTAATCTTTTCAATTCTGTCTGTATGGTCATTCAGTGCTTTAATAAGATTTGTGATATCAATTTTGATCTCTGAAATGTCCCGAATTGCCTCGTGAGTTTTTTCTGCCTGTAAAGCTATGCGTTTATCTAACTCTCCGATAAAGTAATTTCCTTCTTTGTATTTTACCTGCATAAGAAGTCTTGGCATCTGACCAAATTTGGAGCCAGAGATGAGGTTTTTAGTTCCATTCCACATAGCCTCAAGCATTAAGGAGATATCATCCTCGGTTAATTCAAGTTTTTGTATTAAAGCAGCATTTTCATTTACCACCCCATAAAAAACTATGAGGGAATATGGCAGGATATACCTTTCGGTAAATGTGCCCTGCCTACGCTCTACTGCTGATGGCATAACAGTAGTCCCTTTTATGTAAGTAAGGTCAACCTTATGTAGAGACCTACCGTATTTGAACTGAACTGGTCCTGTTAATGCCATTGTTTGATCTTTAACTGCCGTCGTGGCGCCAAATAATCTTATGTCAATACAATTTTTTATCACCTCTACTGGATTATCATTAAAATCTTTTAACCTATCTTCTTTTGTTTTTAGACTGCCCTTTTCATCTCGTATCTCCCGAATAAAGATATCTTTCTTTTTATACTCATAGAGATAGTCCCTTATAGTCCTTTTTAACCTCACATCCGTAACAATATTCACTCCTGTTTCCTCATCAATTCTTGGTTTATTCTCATCCACCGGATCGCCATTAGGATTTGCATCTGTTACATCATAAAGAAATAAAATCTCTGAACGATTTTTTACTAACTCTGACATAATTTATTCCTCCTTCTTAAATTTATGATAAGCTATACCAGCAATGCTATCAGAGAGATTCATTCCACAGGCAAAATAAAAGTTTATCTCATCAACAGACATGTTCCACCTCTCCCCAGCCTCAATGAGGTATTTCGAAGCTTCTGATGCTATCAATCTTTTACCTAAATCAAAGGAATCATATTCCTCAAGTTTATTTTGCACTTCTGGTAAAAGTGCCTTAATATCTCTTTCGTCCATCTTTAAGCCTTTAAGTTTTTTCATAAATGGTTTGGCATTCCTCTCAGCCCACTGTTTATTAAGAAGCAATTGGGTTAAGGCTCCTAACAAAAAGATTCCCCTCTTGGCAGGATTGGCAAATGATTTTCCATAACGGATAAAAATATCATTAAATATACTTTCCTCCATCTTTACCTCCTCAAAAGTTATTAAACCAAGATTTTCAAAGAACACTGTATTCATTAAGGCATCTTTTACCCTAAAAGTAAAATAGCCGTCATTTATAAACTCTTTTCTGATTACTGCCATGTAAAACTTCAAAAGAAATGCAAAATCAAGCTGTTTCCCTTTAAAGACACTATCAACTATCTCAAGAAAGTATTTATTTAAATCGCTGTCTCTTTTGTTTTCATCGGATTTGGAAAAGAATGTCCTTATCTTCCCAAAATTAAACTCCTCATTAAAAAGTTTATCAACTTGATCTTTTATTGCAAAGATTTTCCTGATTCTTGAAGGGAAAACATCTTCAATCATCAATAAAATCCTTTCAGCACCTTGATCCTTCCTTAAAAAAAGAAAGTTAAGAGTAAGAATGTCTTTTTTTTCTGAAAGATATTCAAGTATTTCGTTTTCATCATTTGTAATCCTCTTTTTTATTCTTTCCTTTAGATTAATTGTTTTAAGAGTATCCGACATAATGTTAAGAATTTCTTCTAAGAGAACTTTGTCGCCTATTAGTAGCTTGGGTATCAAATAGTAGTTTAATCCGTAAAATTTGAAATTCAATTTAGCATCAAGAAATTTTTTCCCTTCTTCTAATTCAAGTTTGCATTCAGGACAAACAGGGAAATTCTTCCAGGCAAGATTTTTATCAAACCCTCCTGTTATAAATCCTAACTTATCTATGGTGTAAAACTTAAAAACATTCACATCTCCAGACACAAGCACTTTTTGCATCCCGCAAATAGAGCACACTTTGTTATTTACAGAAATCTTGCCAGTTTTTTGGGATTCAATCCTTCTGAGTGATTCTTTAAAGATATCTAACTCTCCGATATACTTCCATTCATTGTCCTGCTTGATTTTTATTGTCAAAAGCTTACCATCTTTTTTATTCAAATTTTTGATGTGTTTTTGTATTGATTTAATTATGCTATCCTTATTAGCGTTTAAAATATCTCTAATTTTCCCTAAAAACTCATTTTTTTCCTCTGCCCCATATTTTATAAACCATTTTTGTATTTTGTTCTCAAAAGTTTTCCTAACCTCTGTAATAATTGCAGCAGGTGTCGGATTTGGACCATTAGAGGGTCCTTTTCTAAAAATATATTTCATCTTTCTTGATGAATCATAGTCTTCCAATTCCACATCGACAAAATCATTTGTATCGATATCAACCTTTATAAAGAATATTTTTCCTCCTGATCTAAATGGCTCGTGAATGAGTGTATCTAACTCATCTTTACTGTATTTATCTCTCTGCCATTTCCCTATTTCTCTTATTGTAGAAAGCATGACTGTCTCCTTTAATCCCTCTAAAAGAATAGTTATACCATTTCTTACAAATAATATTACTTTTACTTATTCCCATCTCTCTTTTCTATCCATTTCCTTAAAAGCGCTAGACATTGACACTTTCATTAATATTGCATTGAACTTTAATTATGTTCTTTTGCCTCACTCAAAATACCCATAGCCAATTGCAGTCTTTGCACCTATGCCGTGCTCTTTTAATGCCTCTTTTAACCATTCTGAAGCCTTCTCCAATAAATTCTTATCCTTTGACGCTAAATAGAATTTAAATTTTGTTCTTTCTACTGTCAAAAACTTTATTGGCACAGGTGATTGCCAATCTGCTGGTGGTTCTTTACCTGAATAATAATCAGAATAATGAGGTGTCATTACATCAATCTTTAAATTTATCGTTCCTACTGGATAGGCATCAAAGAATATGACTTTGCCTTGATTCTCCTGTGTCCCAAAGATTTCACAAAAATTGGGGTCCTGTATTGCTTTATCTTCATCTCCTTCAAAATAATTTATTATCACCCAATGCCTTGTAACTCCTTTTATTGCGCTTCCTGGAATGTATGGAATACCGTAAATATGATGGAGTGTCATTGATGTTTCCTGTGGATGCGATGCACCAAGACCTATAACCATGCGCCAATAAAGCATTAATTCAAATTCTTCAAATCGCATCCCATTGTTTTCAAGCATCATTTTAAGCTGAGTGTTACGTCCTTCAAGGTATTCAAGAATTTTTTCATCTTTAATTAATTTATTAATCTCATTTATTATAAGTCCAAGGGATTTATCCTTATTTTCACTCTCATCGTTTCTGCGTGCGTAAGGAATTAACTTACTAAAAATAAGAGCAGGATTTATAGTAAAATCAGCTGAACGATATTCCCATTCTATCCTTTCTTCTTTTTTCTTTTTTTCATTCCACCTATATTTTCCAATTTTCTTTATTACTTGAAAAAGTATAGCTGACAGATCACTAGGATTGTAAAATTCATAGTTAGTTTCATATCTATTTTTCATTCTACTCTCCTTCAATCATTCCTTCTGCAAATCTTTTAAGCCAGTTGAAAAATGTTAATATCTCCTGTGTAACATATCTATATTCGGCAGAAGAAAGAGAAATAACCCATTCGGTAAGGTCTTTTCCTCCCTCCATCTTTATTCTTGATGTAGAATCGCTCTTAAGATAGTCTGTTATTTGTTGATAAAGAAGGTCATAAGCGTTCCCATTACTCTTTTTCGATAAAATAAAAGCAAGGGTCTGCCCAAGCCCATTACTTAAAATCATCTGAGGAATTTTTCTGGTATGGGAGCGATATTCTTTTTGTTTTTTACTGTCCCCTTTAAATCTTTCCAATGCCTCATTAACGCATTTATAAGCAAAATCTGCCCTTCCTCTTTCAAGTTTATTTATTAAAGTCTCTTTTTCACTCATCTTTGCCCTCCAACAATTTTATTCTTACCATACCTTTGCCAATTGTCTGGTTACCACCAAGATGAATCACCTCGGGGATACCTTTTTTGAAAAACTCAATAACATTCTGTGCCTCATTATCAGGACTATCATTTTGAAGAACACCTTTCTTTTCCTTTGTATCAACTCTTAAGGGTGTTGCCATTGCAATTGAATAAAGAATGGTATCCTGCGGAAGATATTCCTCTGTCCAGAGTGCCCCTGATTCAACTGTCCCTGTCTCTGATGAGATCTTCGTCCTTGTAATAACCTCAGTAGAAATATTTACAAAGTCAGTAAAGTCATCATCCGAGAGAATGACAAGATCTTTTTTTAGTTTGTCCTTCCAGAAGTTATAAGCAGAGTCATCAGGAAAAATCATTTTTGAAAGTTTATTAACGATTTTAGTCGTTTCTTCGCTTTCAGTAACCTCAAAAGTGAACTCTTCAAGGACTAATTTCCCAGACACTAAGAGGTTGGTTTGTCTTGGTACAGTATTTTTAATATTTGTCAGATTCCAATCCTTAACTTCTTCTTCATTTCCTGATATTTTCATATCCTCAATAAATCTATTCAATACCATTGGACATGTAATCCAGGCAAAGACACCTTTCAGGGATTTAACAGGAAAAAGCAAAATCCTTGCATCTGTAAAGGCAATCGCACCTGCATGCTCGTCGCCATCTTCTGGACCAAAGATAAGATGTATAAATCTATCGTAATTGATTAATTCTTCATCTTTTATATTTTTTTTAGTTACTTCCTGGCCTTTTTCGTTTTTCTCTTTCCACTGTTCTTCAGCATCTGGATATTTTTCCTTCAATCTTCTAGAAATTTCACAATCAATAAGCTTTCTTTTTCCACCAATTTTTTCCACAAGTGATTCAAATGCCTCTCTTATACAACCTTTAAGTCCTGAGCCCTCAATCTTTGGAAACTTTGTATGTCTTTCCCTCTGTATGGGAAGGTCAACAATACCAAGCTCACTACCACTTCCTGCATGAATGGGAGTCTCTGCTATTAAGAAAAATGGCTGAAATTTACGAAACATTTTATACCTCCTTTTTCTTCACAAAATTATAATAAGTTAGACCTTTTTCTGTGATTCTAAGCCCATAATATTTACCAGATTCATCCTCTTCAATCTCTACAAGTTGATAGATCCTTAATCTCTCTACTTCATTTCCATATTGTTCTAAGAGTTTATTACACTCTCCACCACTTCTTAGCTTTTTATCTGACAGTTCATTAAGCAAATCAATCTCATTACCTTTTGGCAGATAGAATAGTTTTGGCATTAAAATTATATCCTGAAATTCTTCGTGGATGTAATATACATTACAGTCAGTTAAAAACCCTGCAAGTGCTGATACAACTACATGGGGCTTGAATCCGCCTGTAGGATTCATATAGACTTCATAACCCTCTTCCTTCTTCTTTTTCACAAGATAAAGTAACCTATCAAGAATAGTATTTATATCCTTTGAAAATTGTTCTTTTGCATAATTTGTATCATAATTTTTTTCTTCCCAGAAATATCCTGAAACTTGAGCTGGTGTATATAGACTGTATCCATTTTCTTTAAAATATCTTTCAATTGTGACTCTACAGATTTCATTTGAGGCTGTCTTTGTTCCTAATAGATAGACAGAAATATCTTCGGGGTCTTTGTCCTTAACTATTTTTTTAAAAGAATTCACTTCAGCAGAGCCTCTTAATGGATCTTTCAGTAAGAAACTGTAGATCTCATTTAGAAAACTCATGTCGTCAAGATAAGCGCTCCATCTCTCTTCATCAGAAAATGGAATATCTTTTATCCTATCATTTATCTTTTTAAAATTACTCAAAAGCGAATTTCCAATATTTATTATGTGAAATTCTTTCATAATTACTTCCTCTCTTTTTCAATTCTATAAGATTTGTAGTCATCAGTAGCGTCTATTTTTCCACGGTTATTTTCAAAATCTTTTACATACTCGTTCTCAACATTATGAACATCACTTCCTATTCTCAATAATCCTATGTAAATGTCGATTTCTTTGGTTGCATATCTTGTGTTCCGCTCATTAGTTGTGTATAAGATTCTTATCTGAAGATTTTCCTCCTTATGTTTAAAAACTTTAAAATCTTTAAAATCAACACCGGATAACTTATGGTTCAGATCAGGATCTTCTGGATTTTGTGAAATTCTTCTTTTCAGTTCTATAAATGACTTCTCAGCAATTCTTTTATAGTTTGGATCACTTTCTATATAACTTTTTGCTATTTCTGAAATATAGAAAATTGAATATCTCTGTTTGTATCTTTCCCACAATACGATCCCCAATGGGTTTAGAGCATACATGTCATCAGCCTTTTCTAATAGACTCATGACATCATTATAATCATCTTCATTCCCACCCTTTATCTCAGACACTTCCTCCATTTCAAGCCTTGCAAAGAAGGCTTCATGTTTCTCAAATAAGTCCCATTTTAAGTCGATTGGAATATAAGGGATTTCGATCAATGTGTTAGTATTTTCAAATATGTAGTAGAGTGGGCATCTACTGACCTGTCCTAAGATCGTCAAATAAGGTATTGTTGCCTTGTAGCCTCCTGTTATGTTGATAACGACATTTCCAAAGTATTCATTTGTTATGCTATAAATTTTGTTTATCAGGTTTTGCATCCCAGTCTTAAATCTGTTGCTATCTTTTACTTGTAAATCTTCAACTCCTTCTAAATAAATATTCATTTTCTCAAATTTTTGATTTAGATTTTCTTTTATAATTTCACCTGCAAGTTTACTTAAAATAGTATCCGAGGCAAGAAGATAAATTTCAAAATTATCTTTATAAAACTCCTTCAATTTCTCAATGCTCTTTATTTCAGCAGAGGCATTTGAAATAAACCTTTTGTCATTATGTAGCCAATTGTTTATTTCTCTTTTTAAGTAATTTACTCTATATTGCTCATCCTTATATTGATTTGAATCCCTATCCCTTAAGTCATCAAAATAATTTTTAAATGTGTAATCCTTTTTGTTTGCCTCCATATAATTTTCAAATATTGATGTTCCAACCATTGTTATAATTTTCTTCACAATTTCACCTCCCCACAAAACCTAATCCAAACCCTTCTTCGGGATTAATATCTGACATGTTTTTTAAATGAAATGTTTCTTTAATCTTTGAAAACTCTGATGAATCAAGTATCTCAAAATAATATACACTTCCTGCTGGAACTGCTTTTCTTAATGGTTTTGGTCTTTTGCTGGCAATATCCCAACCACCAATATGTAATGGTTTCCCGATGCAAGCACCTATTAGTTTTAATTTTATTCCATTAAATTCGCCTTCATAGTTATCATTTATCCAATCTGGTAACCATCCCTTTTTAAATATCGCTGGGGTTGCAAGATAGATTTTGAATAATCTATTCTCAAGGTTAAAATCCATATTATTAAATTTTTGCAATTTATCTTCTATCCTTCTGAACTTAGCACCTTTACTTTCTCCCCCTAGTTGAAGTATGCCTACATCAGGGATATCATTTACTCCTTCAATTTTTACTACAATTGACACTTTATCATTAAGCCTTATCATGGGTATCCTGTACAGATGTCCTTCTTTTGTTGTATTGGTGTTTCTCTCCCTTGCAATGCCTGTTTTGTTTTCATAGAGAAATAAACCCTCCTTGCAGGTAATCTTAAACTCAGACTTTTTATTGTTCAAATATTCTACTAATTCAATATCTGTTATCCATCCCTTTGCCTCTTCTGCTTTTCCCTTTGGTTTATGAATATGGATATAAGGAAGTGTATGGTCTGATATGAAAATTGACGGTTTTTCAATAAAATCAAGTCTTCTAAGTGTCGTATTTTCATCTACGATTAAATCAAGAGGTGCAGGGAAAAGAAGTTGATCATCATTTAATATAATTGGTCCTGTAACTTTAAGTGAGCCTTTATCTGTTTTAGTTCCGAGCTCGTCTTTGTATTTGCCAGCCCAAAACTCCTCCAGACCTCCTCTTTGAAAAATCAGAAAACTTCTGATTGCACCATAGATAGTTGATGGAGATGGTGGAAAAAAAACCTCTGCAAAGGTGTCTTCACCCATTGTGAATGGTTTTCCTGTTCTAAAAAATAAGGTATCAAGTGGAGTTATTTCTATCATCATTAGATACACTCCTTTTCTATGAAGGCTGATATTTCAATTATGTTCAGAAGATTATTTACATTTCCGCCCAGACTTTCCCAGAAAAGTTCTCTTAAAAAGTCATAATGTGCCTTAATAAAACTCTCTTTCATCCATATTGGACCATTGTAGACCCTCTTAAGTACCCTTTTAAGTTGGCTATCAAAAATCCCTTGCGCTCCACTGTATCTCCCTTCCTCATAGATGAGTCTTGAAAAATCAATCCTTAAGTTATAGATAAACTTATCTGAAAAACGGGGTGAAGCATCTTTCCTCAAGCACTTACCAAACTTTTGAAGATAGCTCAATACATCAATAATTTCCTCATTACTTGCTTTAAATCTCCAATTACTTAACCCTATTCTTTCCCCTCCCGAATGCTTCACAAGTGCAATGCAGAATGCATCCTTATCCTTAATCCCTTTAGATTGCTTTTCAACCTCTCTTAGCCTTTTAAAAACAATTCTAAGAGGCATCTTGTAATGGGCAATTACAACACCCATTGAAGCAGTTGCATTCTTTCCCATTGTAAGAAGCCATCTTCTATCTTTTTCTACAAAACCAGTGGTATTTTCCCAGTCTACTTCAATTCTGCCATTTTCAATTTTTATGTGCCCTGAAAATGCTGCACGCAATTTTCTCATTACAGGAAATAAATCCCTCAGGTTTACAAAAGCAAGGACATCATCTCCACCTGAATATACAAGTTTCCCAAGGTGTTCCTCTTCAACTATTTTTCTTACAAATTCCACACTATAATTTCTTAAAGCGTGAGAAATAGCAGAATGAATGGCTGGAGTAAGTATTTTCTGAGAAGATGCATTAATCAGCACATCTTTAAAATCTCCTGCCAAATTTTTCCATACTTCAGAATTATACGCAAATTCTATTGAAGGAAGATTTTCACCAGAAAGCCATTTTCCCATATTATCTCCATCAAGAAGGATTAAAGCATAATACGGGTTGGGATTTCCTATCTTTTTTGTCAATGCTGAGAGCTTGTTTTTTAACTCATTTAGCTCTTCATCTGTTATGTCAATATCAAGTTCCTTCTTAAAAAACTCCTTCCTTAAATTCTCTTTAAAAAACCACTCGCCTTCAAGATTTTTGATATTTTCAAATTTTGATTTTATTTTTGGCAAAGGATTAACAAAAGAGAACTTACAATTATGGTTGTCACATATTTCCCTAAATCTCTCAACATATTCATTAAATTCTTCTTTTCCATCCTCAAGAGCTTTCTCTTTAAAATCTGACAAAGCAACCTCTGCAGTGGATGGAAAACTGAGTTCTATATTTTTAATCTTTTCTCTAAAATACTCCTCAAATCCTCTTTTTACAAAACACAATCCACAAAGCCCTTCCTTTTTACTTATGAATTTCCCAACTTTTAAACTTCCTGTGTTAGCAATTATTATTGCCTCTTTTTCACCACAGATTGAGCATTTTTTACCTTCTTCTTCTATCTGATTGAATGTCCGCAAATTTTTCCTTGAACCCATTGACTTTTCAAGGGCTGTGTAAAGAAGCTGGTAAAGAAGTCCTATATTGGCCTTGTGTTTCCCCTTAGAGTTTGCAACCCCCCATAAATCTTCAAGTTTTTTAATCTCTTCACCACTGACAAAGGTTGATAAATCGGAAAAGTCTACATCCTTGTCTCCTTTTCTCCAGGGAATGGCAACCCAATAGATTTCAGGAAAATCTTGAATATGTGATCTTATTTTTTCGTTCCTGGGAATATTGAATTCTTTAAATACAATCTCTGCAATTTCATTCCATTTATCATTGACCTTTTGTTTTACAGCATCGGCTACTTTTGCAATTTTATCATGCTCTGTTTCAGGGATAATTGCAACAAACCTATTTGGAATGGTTGGTGTATCTACCTGTGATGAGACAGAATTTTTTACTGCCAATCCAATATTTTCCAGATGCCAATCCATAAGGGGTTGTGAGAATAAGTCTGGATAGATTATTGCTGTTGGTCCATATTTATCAACTATTTCAGTTATACCCATAAATGTAAGATATGAAAGAATAAAGCTACCATTGAACAAATCCATC
Organism: uncultured Nitrospiraceae bacterium; assembly: GCA_937139565.1. Taxonomy (GTDB): domain Bacteria; phylum Nitrospirota; class Thermodesulfovibrionia; order Thermodesulfovibrionales; family Thermodesulfovibrionaceae; genus Thermodesulfovibrio. The sequence goes on from CAKZQH010000023.1 coordinate 17,279, forward strand.
GCCTTTCTTGCTTGTGAGATAAATGACTGCACAGGACCAATCTTAAAGAGAAATAGGGAGTTGTTCTGTAACAAAGTGTTATTTAATAAACTGGCATTTATTGCTGATGAAATCTTAATGTGTTCCCATATTGAATGGTCTGGAATGCGAGTATCTGCTGGAATTAATGGTAAAAATTTGCTGTATGGTTTATCCTTTGTTTTCTCAATAAGTTCTTCAAGGAGACCCCGCCAGAGAAAGAAAAATTTTTTCTTATCATCATAATTTGCAATTTTATTTTCTATATCTTTGAAGACATCTTTTACAATTTCTTCTACTTCCTCAATCTTAGGGCAGGTGATGGTTACCTTTTCATCACTTAAAGGATGCCTAATTTCAGTAAATTCCTGTTTTATATCTTTTGGAAGCAAACTTCTTTCCATACAGGAGGCAATAATATCAGAACCACTTGCCTCTTGAATGTTAGATATTCCAAAGATTTCAGCATAATCTTGAGCCCTGCTTTCGTGAGTTTTTATATCGAACGGTTTATCAACGGGGTCGTGAAGGAACCTTTTGAGTAATAAATCAAAATCACTCATAGCAACTCCTTTATAAATTTTTTCTGTTTTTCATAATCCCATCGGGGATAAACTGATGGAAATGCAGAATTCAAAATAGTTATGATTGGTCTATAGAATTTATCAGCTCTTAACACAGATACATAGACAGGAGATGCCATTCTTGGAGATGCATTACCCAAGGAAGGATCACACCATTTATGGCTTGCTTCACCAATTACTTTTAATATTTCATCGAAAGAAGAAAAATCTTTTCCTAACAAAATCTCTCTAATAAATGGATAATTAGAAATTATCGTAGTTTTTATTTTGATCTTGCCATATTTGAGCTCGTATTTAGGATTAATCTGATTTAAGCTTGTCAATATACCGTTTAGCAATTCATCTCTCTTAACCACTTCCTGCATCCCATCATATTCAATGCTCCCAAACCCTCTCCTTGACCTTTTTCCAAAGCCTCCTAATGTGAATGTAATAAAAATCAGGCTCTCTAATATATTTTTTAACTCTTCAGGAAATGTGAATTCTATTCTAAAAGATGTGTCAGGTTTAATTGCACTAAGCACAAAACTTTTTCTACATCGGGATTCACAGAATTTACAATTGTTTTTTGAGTGATGTGGCAATGGCTGATACTTAAATACACCATCATTTCCAATTTGTTCCTTTAAAATCATCTGTACCTTACTTTTTCCTTCACCCTCTCCAGTTCCACCAAACATTTCTGCTTCTTCTTTTCTTAATTTCTCTATATTATCCTCTGCCCTTATTGCCCGCCACCAGAATCGCATCATACCTTTAAACTCAAATGGTCTTAACTCAGGCGTATTTCCATCTGCTCCATACATAAACATGGGGGTAATCACCTTACAGCTTAGTTTCAACCTATACACCGCTCACCTCACCTAAGAAGCGTTATTGAAACATAATTTTCCAGTTCTTATTTTCCTCAAAGTAGGTTTTAGATATGATACAACACCCTTACTTGCAACAAGCGCCGCTCTCGAGCTTTTACCGACTTAGTAAAAGTTATACTGCCATCCACCATATCTACAGCACTAGACCCTTTTAGGTTTACTTTGCCATAGAAAAAATACGAAACACTTTGATCATACCCCACTCGATAAACTTTCTTAGCCAACCAGGCATTTTCATGCTACGATCTTAGTGAAATTTCATTTTTTTCACCTCCATCTAATTAATAGGTTTTATAACCCCACGTTTAATAGGGCAGCTTTCTTGTTTACAACATTGGAAAAAGTAGTGCACAACTTTAGTGCAATCTATAATTTAGCATTCTTCTCAATAAGCTCAATAAGTATTAATGCCTCTTTCTTAAATTCAAAAATCACCGCTAATTCCTTTCAATCAGATACATTCTTGGCATTTTGACTCCCCTCGCCTAATACTAAAGTCATTCTTTCTTATAGAATGCTTAATGTTAGCTCGCATTTTAGCCCTTGTGAATGCAAACTCTGGTTTCAATACATGTTTTCCTTAAAATAGTTTTAAACTAATCCTCAGTATGGTCATCTTCCTCCGTAACATCATACTCTAAAATCTCTTTCTTTAAAAATAAGAATATGCAATGACCAAAGCTAAAGCAATTTGATACCTAAATATAACTTTCTCCCTTTTTTTCAGATTAAGGGACTCTTAATTTTTCGATCCTTCTTTTTTCTTTTTTCTTAAGACATCTTTAGTTTACTCAAATTATACCAGAAAATTTTTTGATGTCAAGTATCCGGTGTTCCTCAAAAATGATCTACACTAAATTTTATTTTTTCCTGAAAATTTACAAAAACTTAAACCGCTTAAATTTTAAACACTCCCTAAAAGAAAATTAAGGAAATGGTTGCCACAATACCAAACAGAATATCCAACATAAAAAAAATATTTCATTGTAAATCACAACCAATAGCTGAGGGAAAGGCAAGTATCTGAAGCTTGATTTCATAGGAAGAGACTACTTCGAGCACTTCGTGGTCTCCAAGTTCCATCCCAGCTCTGTCATTCCGAGCTTTTTTCGTTATTACGAGCCTTCTTTCTTCATTACGAGCCTTCTTTTTTGTCATTCCGAGCGTAAGCGAGGAATCTCCTCTCCTCTTTAAGAAGCTCATATATAAAAGGAAGAAATTCTATGTGTAAAGATTATACTATTTCAGGTAGATTTATTTTTGAGGAAAGAGGTACTGAGGAAATATTTTAATGACGATATGAAATTAAATAAAAAGTACCAATGCAAAAACTTCCTTTAAGAACTACTTGATGAAATCATGAAGGGGGAGCGTAACATATTCCTTATGCTACAGGTTGCTTGACTTAAACGGGGAAAAATGGAAGAATCCTATGTCTATTATCAGAGTGAAAGCATATGAACTTTTACGGCTCTTTAATATGAGGTTTTACCATGAGAGACAAAATTTTTGACAAGTGCGAGTTATTTAAAGCTGAGGAAGGATAAATTTTAAAAAGCCCTGTATCTTGATTTGGGATTTTAGGTATAATTGATAAAACTTTAAGGGAGGAGAAGGATGAATCAGACAGGCAATGAAAAAATTTTGGGAGGTCTTGGAGCTTTATTTGTAATTTTAGCTATCGTTCCTTACTTGGGTTGGCTATTGTGGATAGCTGGAATGGTTCTTTTACTTATAGCTCTTAACAAATTTTCAAAACTGTTTGGAGATAAAGATATTTTTGATAAATTTCTTAGAGGGTTTATAATTTCAGTTGTAGGAGGATTAGTTGCGATTGTGTTTGGAATTTTCTCATTAATTCCTCTTTTCATGGGGTATGGAGCTAGAGAGAATTTAGGAACTTTATCTATTGGTGTCGTTATTGCGGTTTTGCTTATTGTTTATATTTTAACAGTGATTAGCAGCCATTACTACAGAGAGTCTTTCAATTTATTATACAAATACACAAATGTTAATCTCTTTAAGCTTGCAGGTACTTTTATTTTCTGGGGCGCTGTTGCACTTATAGCTTTTGGAATTGGTGCAATTGGAATTTTTGTTGGATGGATAATTCTTGTTATAGCCTTTTTTACTCTTCCACCAACATATCAGACGAGCGAGACTGTGAAGGAACCAACGGAATAGTATTCTCGTTGCTAAAAATTTAGTGGATTGATGGCTTAAAAGTAATAACAACGTAATGACACCAAGCTATATATCTCATTCAAAGTATTTCCATTCGACGAACTATAAATCGGTAGGAGAGTATAATCATCGTAACAATGCCAGCAGAAAGCGAGACTTCCATCCATGTGGGATAGTATTTCTCAGAAAGGGGTATATACCAGTTATAAGCGATTAGGCTTACATTTACTCTGTTAAGTATAACTCCTAATACAACCAGTAAAGCAGAGACTCTCACAAGTTTAGTATTATTCTCTTTCACAGCAAAAGCTAACAAAATTACAGGAATGAAAACAAAGCCTAATATCTCAAACATATACCAATAGCCATAGGGAGTTATAAGATAATGCCAGTTGTTATAGTGAGTAATATCAAGGAGTTTAAGAATTAAATAAGCACAAAGTATTACAAATAGAGCTTTGCCTAATCCTATGGTGCGTTTATTGAATTCTACATCATCAAAGTCTTTTACGAGATTTTTAAATATCTTATGGGCTATGGTACTTTCAAGAATGACCATTGAAATTCCTGCAAATATAGCTGAACCTAAGAAAAATATTGGAAGTAAAGAGGAATACCAAAGGGGATGCATTTTATTGGATGCTACAAGAAAAAGTGCTCCAAGGGCTGACTGGTGTCCACCTGCGATAATTACTCCGAGAGCTGTTGCCCATACTCCAAGTTTTGAAAAGTAATCTCTGAGTCTATTCAGTCCCAGCCATTTAAAAAACGCCGGTGACCATTCAACAAAGCAGATAATTATGTAAAGGAAGAAATGCCAGGCAATCAGAAATAGGACAGAGCTAAGCCCCCATGACCAGCCGATTACATAAAAAACTCTGTAGTATCTACCTAAGTCAAACATGAGGGCAAATACTGCAAAGACATATCCTATAAGACTTGAAAGAACTGCTGGTTTTGCAAATTTTTTGTAATCTTTTAATCCAAAAAGATACACCGCTGTTGCTACTGTAAGTCCCGGAGCTGCAAGAGCTATTCCAACCAATATGTCAAATGAAATCCACAGACCCCAGGGATAGGTGTCTGAAAGATTTGTTGCCGGACCAAGTCCATAAATTAGTCGATATGCCATTGAGTAAAAGGAAAGACAAAGTATAATAAATGCAAGGATGAACATAGGATTTTTATGCTCAGCCAGATACTCTGAAAAAGTTTTTCCAAGAAATATTTTTTCCCTTATCCAACTACTCATCTTTTTCTTTATCTCCCTTGCTTGATATGGCTTTATATGCAGCATAAACAAGTGGAACTGATGCAACCACCTCTAAAACCTTTACTGTAAAAAGAAAAGAAGCAGTCTTTTCCGTATCGGGCTTTTTGGAAAGCTTTGGAAATCCGAGTTTTTCAAAAGGTACAGGTGATAGATATAGCCAGCTTGTTCCACCTGTCTCATATTCTCCATAAACATGTGGGATGTATCTTTCCGGATTTTCATCTAATTTTCTGTGTGCAAGTTTGATAATATCACTTCTTTTGCCAAATATCAGTGCATCGGCCGAGCAAATCTCTACGCAGGCTGGTGGTTTTCCCTCTATGATTCTATCAAAACACATGGTGCACTTTGTAATTTGAGGCCTAAGAGGTTCAAAATATTCATAGGCAGGGATGTCAAAAGGACAGGCTATCATACAGTAACGGCATCCAACGCATAAAGAAGGATTGTAAAGAACAGAGCCTTCTTTAGTTTTTTCAAAGGAGGAAACAAAACAGGCGCTCAAACAAGCAGGTTCAAGGCAATGCATGCACTGTTTCTTTACATAAATAGGTGTAACATCCTCTTTATAAAATCTATTTACAATTGTAAAGGTCTCTGCATCGGTTCTACGAATTCGGTCAAAAACAGACGGCTTTTCACTAGCCGACTTTTCAAATTCACTGAGAGGTTTATTGGGATTTTTATTCCACTCATTACATGCCCATTCACATCTTCTACATCCTATGCACTTGGTAATATCAACAAGCACAGCATAGGATTCACCTTGAACTGCTTCCCTTGTTTTTTTCTCAGCTTCATACTTTGCCCAGTTTATTTCATTTGCCCTGTTTCCCCTTTGAGTTTCTTTTCCGGTGGCATGACTTTTTTCAGCCATAAGAAGTGTTAAAGAGGAGATTAAGGTTCTTTTTAAAAACTCCCGTCTATCCATCTCTAATATCTTCTCCTGTCTTTCAAAATACTAAAGATTAATATCAATAGGAAGAAAGCTCCGCCAGCTAATAAATACTCAAGACCATGATGGGAAAAAAGCTGATCAATTAGTGGCATTGGATCTCTCCGTTAATTTTTTTACTCTTACCTTTTTTTCTTCATGACAATCAGTGCATTTCTTTGGTTTTTCAAGCTTCATATTTTCATGACATTTTATACACATGCCATGATACGCAGACTGAAGTCTAAGCTTTTTTGGATTTTCTAAATCAAAGGATACTCCGTGACAACTACTGCAAAGGGGTGGCTCGTATTTTCTGGCTTCAGCTTCTTCTTTGCTTTTATGGTGACATCCCTTGCATAGGGTGCTAATGTCTTTGTGAAAGTATGTAGCAAGATGACTCCTATTTGATATCTCAGTCAGTCTCGCTAATATCTTAAAATGGGGCATTTTTGCAGGCTCAAACTCCTCTGAAAGTTTATCTATTCTTATTTCCTTCTTTATTTTCTCGATCTGAGGCTCTGATACTGAAAATGGCTTTACCTTCTCTAATTCTTTTTTATCACTATGGCATCTCTCACAGGTTGCTCCTTTTCCTCTTTCACTTACATCAGACTTTTTTATAAAGTAGTGGCAACCCATGCACTGAGACTCTTGAACTATAACTAAATGACAGCCTTTACAGCTGCCTTGAGAACTTAGTGAGTGATAGGCTGTGTGAAGGGTTTTAAAGTTAGCTTCGCTTGAGCCTTTTATGGTATGACAGTTTGAACATTTTTCAAGGCTTTCGTGATGGCATACTCTACAGCTCTTTGAATTCTTCTCGTGAAATAGATGATCCATGGGAACACCTTTCATCTTTGCATCTTCTACTTTCATAAATACCATTTTGGGTTGGTATCTATCTGGTCTTGGCACATCTTTAAGTTCAGCTAAGCTTCTATATTTTCCTGTGTGACATTTGGTGCAAACAGTAGGTCCTGCTTGTTCACCTTTTTCCAATTTCCTTAAATGGCAGTTAATACAAAGCTTGTGAAATGAGGTCTCAAGGTTTAAATTCTTTTCCTTTGCAACTTTTACAATCTTACTCAAATGGGGACCTCTTTTTTTTGTAAAATCATGGCAGTAGTAACAGGATTGCTCCGTTCCCTCTTCGTAAAAAAGGGCAAGAGTTTTATCCTTTTCTTCTGGGTCATAGGTGTGATGGCACAGACTACAATCGTTGTTTTGCTTTTTTACATGTTTGTCATGTAGGAAAAAATCAAACTCAAATTTGGGATAGGTTATATTTATTTTTTCATATTCTCTTCTGTGACATTCTCTACACATGAGCACAGTTGGTCCTGTTTTCTTTTTTTCTGATGCAAGCTCAAGATGACATCTAAGACACTCTCTATGGTATGCATCCTTAAGAGCTTCACTATTTTTTCTGTTAATACCTTTTGGAAAGGTAAAATTATAATCTCCAAAGGAATCCCTCATATGACAGACTTCACAACTCTTCCCCTTTAGGGCATCTATATGCTTTTGATGCTCAAAAATCACCTTTCCGTATTCAAGCTTTCCAAAAACTTCCTTATGGGCTATTTCCACTCGGTTTTCAGGCTGCAAAGTCCTTTGCGTGTTATCCTTTGCCTCAACCAGTAGAAGTAACACAAACAAGAAAAATAATCCCCATGGTAATATTTTTTTCATGGTCTCATCTCTTCTGGTATTTCCATTGTCTCAGCGATTATATCGGTTAAAAATTTGACATGCACACCAAGTTTGTAATACTGATTTAAATCTTCAATTCCCTTGTGACAGGTATGACATGGTGCTATTACGAGTTTCGCTCCTGTGTCTTTAATTTGTTCTGCTTTCGTTTTTCCTCCCTCTATTCTTGCCATCTTCCATGGAGGACCAGCATCAATCATTCCTCCACCAGCAGAGCAGCAGTAGTTGTATTCGAAATTGGGATTAATGTCAATAAAGTTCTCACAGGTAGCTTTTACAATATATCTAATCATCTTTCCCATTCCTCTATATCTGACTATATTACATGGATCTTGCACAGTTACAGGTTCTTCAATTTTTTTCCTTATTTTTATCTTTCCAGAGCGAATTAATTCGTAGAAGAACTGGACACCATGGATATAAGGAATTGGCGAATCTTTCCATCCAAGATATCTTACTCCTTCGTAAACTCCTGTTCTAAAGGCATGGCCACACTCGCCCATGACTATTCGTTTGACATTTAGTTTAAAAGCAACTTCATAATGGGTTTTTACAACTTTTCCAAGAGTTTCATGATCCTGAGCATAGAAGGCCTTGTTTGTATAATCCCAGCCATCCATGTCAGGCATTGTCCAGTCAACTCTGGCTACATTCATTATTTTTGCCATGCCTGTAAGAAGACCTGTCATGTATTTTGCTTCAAGGCCATGGGCAAGATATAGAATTTCTGCATCCCTCTTACCAAGGGGGATTCTTGCATCCTTAATCTCTGCTCTTAGTTCATCTTCAAGCCAAAGCACTGTATCAAGCCATTCGTCCTGTCTAAACCAAAGCATATTGGTGGTCTGCATATGACTTAAAGCCTGGTCTTGAATGTATTGCGGAACTACTCCAATGAGACAACAAATCCGTCGAACAAGAGAGATGAGATAGGCAATGTCTATTCCAAAAGGACAAAACTGAACGCATCTTCTGCATAGGTTACACTCAGTAAAGGCAATTCTGGCATATTTTTTAACATCCTCTTTGCTTACTTTTCCTTTTTTTCTTATCATATCCCAAATTGTTTGCTTTACCTTTGCAGCTGGCGCATAGGTGGGATCATTATCGTGAGAAAGATAGTGATGGCAGGAGGTGGTGCACATTCCGCATCTCATACAGGTTTCTACAAAGACTTTTAACCTTGCAGAGGCTTCTTTTTGTAAGACCCAATCAATAGCCTTTTTTATCTTTGTTTCATCAACTCTCCTTAAAGTTTCATCAATGCCTATATCGTTTACCTCTTTTCTTACAAATTCCATATCATACCTCAGTAATCCCTTGAGTGTCTTACTGCACCAAATTCACTTCCTGTATGGGCTCTTGTAAGGAAAAACAAGAACATATGGCTAATCTTAGTAAATGGAATAAGAATAAGTAAAATTTCACCTGAAAGCATATGTATTGTAAGCATTAATCTATAGTCAAATAGAAGTTCGTGGTGTGAAAGAAATCCTGTCAAAAAGGGCATGCTTACCAACGCAAGGATTAGATAATCCATTGGAGAAGTTAAAAAGCTTACATCCCTCTGAAAGATTCTGCGAAGTAAAAGCAAGAAAAGACATGCTAACACAACAAGCGTTAGATAGTCTCCTAATTTTGCAGAAAGAGCCCACAGGTTTATTCCCCATGACTCCTTCCAAAGTTCAATATGTCCTGGAGCAAATAGGACTGTAAGTAAAAGGCAGATATGAAATAAAAAACTTATAAAAGTAAACCACGGATGCTTTTTCATGCTTATGCTACCGTATGGAATAAGCCAATGAAGTAGAGACCTGAGAGCGTATTTAAGGCTGAGATAGGGATATATAACCTTTTCTTCCTTTGCCATTTTTAAAATAACTGAGACTCGATAAAGCATTCCTCCTATAAACAGGATGAAAGAAAGCCAAACTAAGGGTCCTCTAACTAAAGTATATATTGAAGGGTCTTTAAAAAATTGTTCCATTTGCTATAATAACTCCTCTAACGTTAATACTTCCCTTATATAATGTCCTTCTTTCACATACCGAAGGAGAATTTTTTTACCGTCAGGACTAAAAATTGGTTCCCACATCCTTTCGTATTTTTCTGCTCTTATTCTGCCATCTATTGCAAGGTAGTATTCATTTGCAATTTCAACCTTAGCAATAACATGATTTCCCTCTGGGTTAAATTGAGGAGACCATATTCTTTCAAATCCTTTCTCCCAAGCCTTTCCATCAATCGCAACTGTCCATTTATCTTTTTCTCTTACTAATGCTGCAATGTGTTTTCCATTAGCGCTGAAAAACGGAGGAAGCACAGCCTGCGAAAAAGTTATCTTCCATGGCTCTCCATTAACTGCTACAGTCCATTTTCCAAACTCAGTGCAAACAACAGCAGCAATTCTTTTGTCAGGTCCTACTTGAGGATGCCACAGTTGAGTAAATGTTTTCCACTCAGGTTTTCCATTGACTATGAGGCTCCATCCCTTTTCGGTTTTAGCAGGAACAGCAAAAGTACTGTCATCGACAAAAACTCCTTCCCATGCATTGAGAAAAGTTTCACCCCATATCTTACCATCTGTTACAACAGAAAATTCCTGTTGGCCCAATCTAACAGTAGCAGCGACTTTATCACCTTCACTGAAAGTGCAACCATACACTGATAAAAAACTCATTGGCCAGGCTTCACCATTTACTGCTAATGTCCAAACTCCCTCTTTAAAGCTGAATATATCAAGAAGAGGAGGATTTTTTACTCTCACATAGGAAGCAGAAGTTTTCCCGTTGGGTGAAATAAAGGTTTCTCGTGCATCAAAAAATAGATTGTCCCAGGCTTTACCATTAAGGCAAACTCCATACAGATCACCTTTTTTTATATTAAAGGCAATGGAATTATTCTTTGGATGACACTTTAGATTCCATGCATAATCGAAGGTTTCTTCCAGCGTTTTTCCTTCTTCTGCTAATGTCCACTCATAGTTTTGTAACACTAGACAAATAAAACTTCCAGATGTGGAGAAGCTGGGAAAACTTATCCGCTCAAAGGTTTGTTCCCAAGTTTTATTATTTATACATACCGAACATTGACCCTTATCAACCTCAACTACTGCTGCAATTTTTTCTCCGTCAGGGCTTGGAATAGGTTCATATACCTGGTGGAATTTTTCTTTCCATTCTCTTACATTTGCTACAATTTTCTTTCCTCTTTGCCAATCCACAGTGATCATGTTAATCGTTATCTATTAAATAAAACTTTTAAAAAAAAGTCAAGAGCTTTTTGTGTTAGATCAAAATTGAATGTCTCCCAATTACTTTCCTGCTTAGATCACAATTTTTGTCTCCAAAATCTGATCTTCTCTCTCCTCCTATCTTGACTATCACTCCTTGCATGAGACTTTCATTCAATAGAGGTTATTAGATTTCGTTTAGATTTTTTAAATGAGGCAATTCGCATGAGCATTGATACACTCTGTTACATTGTCAGAGTGTATCTTCTTAACAGAAACTGGTATCACTCTTATGAACTCTTTCAACGCTTGCCTTGTCCAAACCATTGCCTTGTTCTTAAGAGCCCTTAACTCTGTCCACCCTGTCACGATCTCCGTTGCTGTCAATGTGTAGATAAACTCTCCCTCACCTCTGACTCCACTATGATGTACCAGGTCTATCTCTACTGTGCCTAACTCCTTGGATCTGTCAAACAAGGGCTCTATCCTGATTGACTTCTCAAACTCCTTTGTCTTTTCACCTATCAAGCTTAGCTTTTAATTCTTAAAAAGCATCTCCCGGTTGAACCTAATGAAGGCAACAAGATGCTTGGATGAGGCAAATCCTGTAAGTGGCCATATCACACTTAAAGCCTCCTCTACATCCCCCCATAGATCTTCTTTCTTCCCCTCTTAGAAAGCTCTCTGAGAGTTGGATCAGCTACAACTACTACTTTACCCTTCCTACATATCACCCAACTTTATCGCCAGAAACTTAAAAACCTTTGTAAATCAATAAGTTATCATCTACAAATTAGTCTACATGTTCTCTAAGCTATTTTTAAACCATCCGATTTTCCTCTAACAGTCTATATTTTCCTCCTCCCGTGTTATCTCATTTGCGAATCTGATCATCTCTCTTTGTTTCGCTCTATTCTTGCAATTAGAGCCTCTTTCCCTTTCTTTCATTGCAAATCCCTCTTTTCTGTCATTGGGAGGAGCGGGATTCCTCACTACGTTCGGAACAGGCTCCGCAATCTCGTCTCTCCCCTCTTCTGTCATTGCGAGCCCCCTTTTCCGTCATTGCGAGCGAAGCGAAGCAATCTCGTCTTTAAAATTAAAACGGCCTTTGGAGACTGCCACGGCCACTTCATGGCCTCGCAGTGACAAAAAAAGGGTGTCATTGCGAGCGAAGCGAAGCAATCTCGTCGTTCCTGCTACTTGGACGAAATGAGATTCCTCACCTCGTTCGGAATGACGGTTGAGGAGGAGTCATTGCGAGCGAAGCGAAGGGATCTCGTTGTTGTCTTTTCGCAGGATTTACTTAGAGACCCCTTCGGGGCATCGAGTCCCTCGCAGTGACAGAAAGAGACTGCCACGGCCACTACGTGGCCTCGCAGTGACACCCTCTCCGTCATTGCGAGGAGCGTAAGCGACGAAGCAATCAGGTCGTTTCTTCTACTTGGACGAAATGAGATTCCTCACTTCGTTCGGAATGACGGTGGAGGAGGAGTCATTACGAGCGAAGCGAAGGGATCTCGTTGTTGTCTTTTCGCAGGATTTACTTAGAGACTGCTTCGGGGCATCGAGCCCCTCGCAGTGACATGTGGGGGTGTCAGAGACTCCTTCGCCTCATCGAGAGGCTCGCAGAGACAAAATTCATACGCTATGTTCTCAGAGATCCCCTTCCTGCCTTTATTCTCTTCCTCATAGCTTACTCTATCCTTTACCAATCTCATTAGAACCTTGTATTTCGTTAATCGTGATACTCTCATAGCAGAAAGATTATGTGTAGAATACAATGGATTAAAACCAGAAATCAACGGAGATAGTATTCATCTTTTGATTTAAGTTTTCAGGTAAAGATTATTGATATTAGTAAACGAAGCAAGAGAGAAATTGGCTTTAAGAGGAGTAAAAGACATTAGACTACATTAGGTGGGAAAGGAAAATATTAGTCTTTGAAATATTTAGTTTTTTTAAATAAAATATGCCCTAAATTGATGAAGTCGAGTAAAGGGAAAGCTTCATTTTTCCAATTGATAATATTTGCGCCTCAGAAAGTTTGGTTACTAATTCACCCTTTTTTCTTATTTCTGCTATTACTGACTCATCATCTTCAAGAGATTTGGCAGCTTCTTGCATTGAAGATGAGATATCCGAAGAGAGTTTCTCAAGAAAAACCGTTGAAGATAGCACATCTTCAGATTGCTTTAATAGAACCTTCATGGATTCAAGTATACTTTCTAGATGGGTACGAACATTTGCTGAAGTTTCAGATACCAACTTATTGGCCTCTTTTGCACCTTGAATCATTTTTAATAATCCTTCGAAGTCTTTGTATATCTCAATCAATGCCTTGCTAACGAAGGTAGATTCATTAAAGGTTTTCATTGATAATTTTCCTATTTCCTGTGCAATTACAGAAAAGACCTCTCCATTTGAACTCTGTCGGGCTGCTTCAATGGATGTATTTAGAGAAAGAAGTTTAATCTGTTCAGCTATACTCTCGATTATCTCAATTATCTTTAGAGCTCCTTTGATTTTTGAGAATACAGTCTCTACAAAGTCATCAATACTTTGAAGTACTTTTTCCACTGAAACTATTTCCTCTCCAAGAGAATCTAATGATTTTCCAAAGCTCGCTGTGCTTTCGCAGACTTCCCTGCAAATCTGTCTCTCCTTCTGGGCACTCTCAGCTATTGTACGGACACTCTCTACAATTTTGAGAGCATTGCTTATGGTGTTACCTATACGCTCTCTGCGTTGGATTATCCTCTCATTCATTTCTAAAACCACTCTTTCAAGCTCTGGCGCGGTGTTGGCAAGCTCAAAGGAATTTTGTAAAGCCTGAGCAAGCAGGCTTTCTTCCCTTGGAGTTATTAAACAGGTTTCACCGTTTGAATTGAACTTTTTTTTCTTCACTATATTTCCAATCATAGGCCCCTCCAAATGTATTTTCTATGACATTAAATCAAAAGAGATGCCAAATAATTTTTCAAATTTTTCAAAGGAGATTTCTTGCTTCTGTTCATACAATTTTGTTAAATCCTACAAAATTGTATTTTTTGTCCTATCGTCGTTGGATTTGTAAGCAGTGTGAGCGGATTTAAGAAAATATAGTTTACAATACATGAAAAATGACAATGTTAGGGGAGATTTTCTTTTAAGTTAAGTTAAAATAGACTAAGACAGCCTTAAAGGAGGTGTATTATGCCAAAAATTGAAGGGACTGAAAGAATTGATCCATTCAGAATTAAAGTGCCGAAGGGTTTTGTGCCTGGTATGAAGACAGAAGGCATTATATATTTAGATGAAACTCTTGAGGAGGAGCTTGAGATAGAGGCTGTGAGACAGGTGGCAAATGTGGCCACTTTGCCAGGAATTGTTGGTAAGTCTCTTGCCATGCCAGATATCCATACTGGATACGGTTTTCCAATTGGAGGTGTGGCAGCTTTTGATATAGAGGAAGGTGTTATATCTCCTGGAGGGGTTGGATATGACATTAACTGCCTTGCACCAGGAACAAAAGTTCTCTCTTATAATGGATACTCAATTGAAATAGAGAAATTGATGGAGAGAATTTTAGAGGAAAGATTGTTAATTTTCGATGAAAATGCAAAGAGTGCTGCCAGTTCAAATCTAAATCTCTTTTCAAGTAGAAAAATAGATTCCAATGAAAAGATAATAAGAATCACCACAGAGTTAGGAAAAGTTATTGAAGGAAGCCAAGACCATCCAGTGTTTACTGATAAAGGATATGTAGATTTAGGAATGATTGTGGAAAATGACTTTGTTCTAATCTATCCATTTGAAGGAGTTGAATATGAAGAGAAAGAGGGAATATTACTTGAGGAAAGAGATTTTTTAGAGGAAGATGGCCAGATTATTGAAGATCTTAAAGAGAGGAAGCTTTTACCCCTTTACTGGAACTCTCCTCAGTTGGGAATAATTGCAAAGATAATTGGTTTTGCAATGGGCAATAGACACCTCAGATTTATGAAGGGAAAATCCGTTCTTACTTTTTATGGAAATGAGGAATCCTTAATGGAAATAAAAAGGGATTTGGAAATCTTGAGAATTAAATCAAATATTTATGCAAGCAAAAGGAAATATAAAATAGAAAGTCTAAGTGGACTTTATGATGACTTGAGTGTTAGCTCAGAATTGAGGATACCTTCCATAGCCTTTGTATATCTTTTAAAAAAGCTTGGCTTGCCCATTGGAAATAAAACTGAGATGAGTTTTAGAGTTCCAAAATGGATAATTGATGCACCTCGTTGGATAAAGAGAAACTTTATTGCAGGTGTCTTTGGAGCTGCCGGTAGTATCTTAAACTTTAAAGGATATAAACCTTTGCCTATAAATTTAACTCAAGTTAAAAAAAGAAACTGTGAAGCGAGTTTAAATGAATTTTTGCAGGACATAAAACTTCTCCTTAAAGAATTTGATATTGAAAGCATAATCTATGAGATAAGAGCTAAAGAGGGCATAATAAAAAGACTTTCAATTGTTGGAGAGAAAAATATAAGGAATTTTCTCTCAAGGATAAACTATGAGTACTCTGCAAGAAAAAAAGAAAGAGGGCTTTTCTGTTATGCCTATTTACTACAAAAGGCATCAGTAAAGAAGATTATAGCTGAGGAAGCTAAATTAGCAAGTGAAATACACTCGCAACAAAGAAGTATTGCAAGTGCCTTTGTATCATTTGTTAATAGAACATTTGTTGAGAAACCCATATATGATTCAAGGCAAGAGCGCAGATTACCGATTGATTTTCCAACCTTAGATGATTTTATTAAAGAACATGGATTAGCTGGAGGATTTGTTTTTGACAGAGTTGTAAAAGTGGAAAGAATAAAACCCGCATATAACAATCTTTACGACATAGGTGTCATCCATGATGCTCATAACTTTATAGCAAATGGAATTGTAGTTCATAACTGCGGAGTAAGACTTCTTAGAAGTAATCTGACCAGAGATGATGTGGAGCCAAAGATCAGGGAACTTGTGGATTTGCTCTATACACACATTCCCTCTGGAGTTGGTTCAACAGGTAAGATTAAGCTCTCACCGCAGGATGAGAAAGAGGTTGTCCGAAAGGGAGCAATCTGGGCTGTTGAGAATGGATATGGAGAGCCCGATGACCTACAAAAAATAGAGTCCCACGGCTGTCTTGAAGATGCTGATCCCAGTGTAATAAGTCAAAAGGCCTATGAGAGAGGTAGAGCCCAGCAGGGAACCCTTGGAAGTGGTAACCATTTCCTTGAGGTTCAATATGTGGCAGAGGTCTATGAACCAGAAATTGCGGATGTAATGGGACTTTTTAAGGGACAGATTACTGTAATGATTCACAGTGGCTCTCGTGGGTTTGGACATCAGATATGCGATGACTATGTAAGAGTTATGCTTAATGCAGCAAAAAAATACGGCATTGAGCTTCCCGATAAAGAACTTGCCTGCGCTCCCTTTAAGAGTAAAGAAGGACAGGACTATTACAGAGCCATGTGTGGTGCGGCAAACTATGCATGGGCAAACAGACAGTGTCTTATGCACTGGACAAGGGAGGTTTTTTTAAGGTTGTTTAAATTGTCACCAAGAGACCTTGGCATGAAAGTCATATTTGATGTCGCCCACAACATAGCAAAAGTGGAGTTTCATTTAATAAATGGGAAGAAAACTCGGCTTGTGGTTCATAGAAAAGGTGCTACGAGAGCATTTCCAAAAGGACATCCCGAGCTTCCTGAGATTTATAAAAACATAGGTCAGCCAGTGCTTATTCCTGGAGACATGGGGAGGGTTTCCTATGTTCTTGTGGGAACAGAGAAAGGAATGGAGGAAACCTTTGGCTCAACTTGTCACGGAGCTGGAAGGGTTTTAAGCCGTAATCAAGCTATTAAGCAAGCCCGAGGTAGATCAATAAAGCAGGAGCTTGCAGAAAGGGGCATAGTAGTTCGTTCTGCTGGAAAGGAGACTCTCGCAGAGGAGATGCCTGATGCCTATAAGGATGTTTCTAATGTAGTTGAGGTTGTTCATAATGCTGGAATAGCTAAAAAAGTGATTAAACTAAAGCCAATGGGGGTTATAAAGGGTTAATGAAACTTAAAGTAGGCTGGATTCAGTATGCCAATGTATATCCTATTTTCTATGTTCTTGAAAAAGAAGGTCTTTTAACCGATGATATCCATTTTGTAAAGGGAGTGCCATCACAGTTAAATTGGGCACTTAGAAATGAGCTAATTCATTTAAGTCCTTCATCATCAGTTGAGTATTTATTGAATGAGGAGCTATACGACTATATTGATGAAATTTGCATAGCCTCTAAAGAATATGTAGGAAGCGTGCTCTTTTTCTCAAACAGGGATTTACGAAGTCTTGATGGAGAAAAAATTCTCCTTACGGACCAATCAGCGACCTCTCATCTTCTCCTAAGGGTGATACTTGAGAAGTTTTATGGTCTTAATCCTAAATACGATATTTCACATGCTCCTCAACTTGGCAATTCTTTTCTGCTCATTGGAGATGATGCTTTAAGGATGAATAAAAGTTGTAGAGATAAAAAAATATACGATTTAGGAAACATCTGGTATAGAGAAACGGGGCTTCCTTTTGTGTTTGCTCTTTGGATTATAAGAAAAGAGATTTTAAGTCCTGATCACGAGGTTCACAATAACTATATTATATTCAAAGACAAACTTCTCTATGCAAGAGATAGAGCAAAGGATTACTTTAAAGAAATGGTGAAGGACTATTATTTAAGGGATTTTATGACAGAAGAAGAGATAATTCGCTATTGGATGGAAAATATGGACTACTATCTTACAGATGCTCATAAGAAAAGCCTTAACCTTTTTAAAGAATATCTTCTTGAGATTGTAAAATGATTATTTTTTTTATAACTTTTTTTACCCTGTATGGATTGCTTCATGTTAACTTCTTCTTTCGATTAAAGAAAGCTATTGGTTCAATGAATTTTTTTGCTCAGTTAGCATTAATAATTATTCTTTTTATTCTCTGGCTTTCTCCCTTTCTTATAAGAATTCTTGAAAGAAAAGGTTATGAAACCCCGGTTGAATTTCTTGCATGGATTGGCTATGTTTGGATGGCCTTTGTATTTCTTTTCTTCTTTTTTTCAATTGTATTAGACCTATTAAGAATTGGCATATATTTAGCTAAAAAGATTTCCGTTATTGATTACTCGCAGCCATTTATTAATAACAAAAATGCTTTTATTCTCAATTTTATCCTTTGCTCAATTCTTATTTTTTATGGTTATTTAGAAGCTAAGAACATTAGAGTAAAACCAATTGAAATCCACTCAGAAAAAGTAACAAGAGAAGTAAAGATCATACAGATATCTGATTTACATCTTGGTTTAATTGTAAGGGAAGCAAGATTAAAGAAAGTTACAGAGCAAATAAGGCAATTTAATCCCCATATTATTGTTTCTACCGGTGATTTAGTTGATGGACAACTGGATAAAATAGAGCCTCTTTCTGAATTATTTAAAGAGCTTACTCCTGCTTTTGGTAAATATGCCATATTGGGTAACCATGAAGTTTATGCAGGACTTGAGCGGGCAGTGAAGTTTACCGAGATGAGCGGTTTTAAGATTTTAAGAAACGAAGGAATTCATATAAAGGAACTTAATTTAAATATAATAGGCGTTGATGATAACACGGTTCTCGGTGTAAGACCAGATGAGACTTTTTCCCTTGAGATGGAATTACTGAAAAAATTTAAAGGCACATCTTTTAATATTTTTCTTAAACACAGGCCTCTAATAAGAGATGACATTTCAAAACTTTTTGACCTACAATTATCAGGCCATACTCATGGTGGTCAACTATTTCCATTTTCCCTTATCACACGATTATATTATTTAAATCACAACAGCCTGCTTAAACTTCCATCAGGTTCCTATCTCTATACAAGCTCCGGAACAGGTACATGGGGACCGCCCATTCGTATAGGATCTTCTCCAGAGATAACTTTTATTGTTATAAAACCAACAAGATAAGATTTATAAAAAATTCCTTAATAGAGATTCTAAGAGGTAACCAAACAAAAAGCGGGAAGGAAAAGCAGTCCCAAGGTAATTAAATTTTGTCAATTCAAAATCCTCTCGACATAGCTTACTACCGAAAGTACATCCCCGCTTCCATCTTATAAACTTAAAAACCTATGTAAATCAATGAGTTATTATCTATATATTATCTACATGCCCTCTAAGCTATTTTTAAACTATCCGATTTTCCTCTAACTGTCTATATTTTCCTTCTCCCTTATTATCTCATTTGCGAATCTGGTCATCTATCTACGTTTCGCTCTATTCTTGCAATTAGAACCTCTCCCCCTTTCTGTCATTGCGAGGCTTCTCTTTTTCTGTCATTGCGAGGAGCGCAAGCGACGAAGCAATCTCATTCCGTTGGTCTTTGAGACTGCCACGGCCACTTCGTGGCCTCGCAGTGACAAGAAAAAGGTGGTCATTGCGCCTTCATATTATTCGTCATTGCGAGCGAAGCGAAGCAATCCCTCCACATCGTCATTGCGAGGAGCATAAGCGACGAAGGGATCTGGTCACATCGTCATTGCGAGCGTCAGCGAAGCAATCTCCTGACCACTCGCCTTGGAGAGAGACTGCTTCGGGGCATCAAGCCCCTCGCAGTGACTGAAGGAGAGGTGTCATTGGCGAGAAGCGGGATTCCTCCCTACACTCGGTACAGGCTCCGCATGGAAGTCTGCCATCGGTGCTAAAGCCAAAATATTCCCTGAACTTTATATCCCACACATGGTTCAGATGGAAGTTCAGGTATGCTTTTCAATGATATGCCCCCGTTTTCAGGAACAAAATAAATACGAATTCTTAGTTTCTCATCTTTCACGTACCCAAACATTGAAACAACATTCTTATGCACCATGCCTAAATACCTTAGTTGGCATCTTGCCCTCAAGACTACTGTGAGGTCTCTCTACCACCTACTTCGCCTCAATTGAACTATCAAAAACTCTGCCCAAACACTCATCCCAAACACTCATCCCTAAGCTTACCACCTTAGCTCTAAGGTCCTCATAAGAGAATCAAAAAGAAAATCTAATGCCCACACATAATTACTAAACAAAGGCTCTGTGAGTGGCATATTGACAGTGTTCTTCTTTTTATCCCTCCTTGGTCTTTGTCTCTGTAAGTTAAAAGATTTGTAGATACGATAAACTCCTTTTCGGTTAACAGAGAAGCCTTCTTTTTGTATGGCAAGATGGATGCGTCTGTAACCGTAAAAAATGTACTTAAAAGCTATATGTTGAATCATCCAAGCAAGCTCTCTATCCTTTTCTGCCCTTACAGATTGAAAGTACATAGTGCTGACTGGAATTTGGAGTATCTCAGAGGCTTTTCTTGCAGTTATCCCTGCCTTGATCCTCTCTCAAGCTATGAGCCTCCACTCATGCCTCTCAAGCACCTCTATATCGAGCTCTTTTTCAGCTAGGATTCTTTTTGTCTCATGTTTTCATTCTCGAGGATTTTAAGCCTTTTGGCTTAAGTAGCAGACATACCGTTGAATTTCTGTCTTTACTTGTCAGAGCTGCTTCTTAGAGATAGAGTACTTACGGCATATCTTGAGCTTAAGAGTTACCTGTTCGATTCTTTCAACGGGATAATTTGATCCTTTCATAACTTTCACCTCCGGCTTTCGTATATTTGTTGTTCCAAAAATAGGGAGCAGGTAGACAACACTACGTTAGGATTGCAGTATATGCAATAGAAAGGCTAAAATAATTACTACTTATGACTGACAAAAAACCTCATACCCTCCCACCATCCATAATCTACTGCTTCTTTGCACTGGGCATTATCTCGGCTATTGCCTTCAGGGCAATTATAATTTTTCAGCGTATTGAGCCTTCATGGGTTAGACCCGTATGGTATGTGGGAGTCATCGGCTACATGGCTTTTTTCCTATACAGGTATTATATTTCTGAAAAGAGGAAAAAGGTCATTGAAAATTTCCAATTAATTGAAAAGGTAAAGGCAAATGCGTGCCTTACTGATCAGGACAGGGAAGTGGTTCTTTATCTCCTTTCATCCATCAGAAAATCTCCAGAGAATGTTAATTATTTCATTATTTTCCTGCTCTCCATCCTTGCGATCGTTGTGGATATCTATTTCGCACTTTCTTAAACCAGACCGCTATTTGCTGATTCATATTTAGACCTTGCTGTCTATCATGCTATAATTACCTTATGAGCTTTTTTAAGTGGATGTTCATAATTTTTGTTGCTCCACTGCCAGTAATGTTGGGGATATTGCTGAGTATACCAGTTCTTATCCTGATGGGTATTGGTGGTTTTACTGCCATAACTTTATCGCTTATTGTTAGACACATCAAAAACCGTCTTCATCCCTTGAGAAGAAAGACTCCTCCTCCTGTTTATTGGCGTTAGGCTAACTATTACATCAAAAGGCATGAATCCTCAATAGTCAATGCCTTTAATCTCTCAACTTCTCCACATGATTCAGATGAGAGATTAAGAGACCATAAGCGTTTGATAACATGCGCTTTATATCCCTTAGGGTTTAGATGAAAAAGCGTTGTGCACCATGCCCGAAAGTTGCTTCGTGATTAGTCGGAAGTTTGTGGGTGTGTTTAGAACGGTGCGAAATGCTTCTTTTGGCGTCTTTATTTTCTGTCTCTCGTTCGATCGTGAGGTGTAAAGGTTATGCCGTTGTCGCCAGGGTATGGCTTCCGGTGATCGTTGTGGCCAAGCCAGATTTCGTCCGGTATTCTCTCAAAGGCTTTACACTTACGATGCTCAATTAAGTGTTTGCAAAAAGTGCATACTGGACTAAATACAATATCATATATCTCTGAGTCGTCTAAAATAAAAACTTCATCAGACATGTCATCTCTCTGATCTGACATACTATGAGTTTAAACTTTTGCAACTCTATTCCGTAGCAAGTGGACAAGTAAACCCCAAACCTTTGGAGTATATTTTATAATTTTGCTTCACAATTCCTCAATTAGTTTGCTTTAAAATTTTTTATGGCCTTTTTAACATGCTTCAGAGGGTGGTTACATCTCTTAATGTGAAATCAAAAATTTCGAATTCCTCCAACATCTACAGAACTCTGATAAACCTCGACCTTTACTTTACATCTTATTAACCTTACTCTTAACCTCAACCTCTACCTTTTCATATACCGCCGTGGTTCAAATGAAAGTCTTTACAATCATTTGCGCGTATAAATGATATACGAAGGGTAATACAAAGGCTAAAGAGAGAGTAGGGCGCAGAGGTATTAAAAAAGGAACTTTAGAAGCCTCATGGCGGGGCCTCCCATTGAACCCCGCATAGCGATCCGTCCTTTGATCAGGACGTCCTACGGCCGGGAGAATATCACCGTGTCACATGAGGCTTACTTTCACTATATTGTACCATGATTGAGATCACAAGAATACGACGAAGAGGTAAACAAGCACCTCGCAAAGCTCTAAAGGAGAGTATAGAACCCTCCCCCTCAAGCTACAACTCGAGGACATAATGCACAACGTCGTAGGATAGGATTTAGAGCAGCAGGATTCCCGAATTGGAAACCTTTGAAGCATGCATTCATGCAAGGCGGCAAGACGCTTCAAGACATTTTTATATCCCACATGGTTCAGATGGAAGAGAAACTCATCTTGCATTAACCCGACTTCATCAATTTAGGGTATATTTTATTTAAAAAAACTAAATATTTCAGAAACTCATATTTTCCTCTCCCACCTAATGTAGTCTATTGTCTTTTACGCTTCTTAAAGCTAATTTCTCTCTTGCTTTGTTTACTAATAACAAAAATCTTTACCTGTAAAACTTGAATCAAAAGATGAATACTATCTCCGTTGATTTCTGGTTTTAATCCATTGTATTCTACACATAATCTTTCTGCTAAGAAGGTATCACGATTAACGAAAGACAAGGTTCTAATGAGATTGGTAAAGGATAGAGAGAGCTATGAGGGAGAGAATAAAGGCAGGAAGGGGATCTCTGAGAACATATCGTATGAATTTTGTCACTTTGAGTCTCTCGATGAGGCGAACAGTCTCTGACACCCCCCACATGTCACTGCGAGGCCACGAAGTGGCCGTGGCAGTCTCAAAGACCAACGGAATGAGATTGCTTCTTCGCTTGCGCTCCTCGCAATGAGAGAAAGGAGGAGAGGTTCTAATTGCAAGAATAGAGCGGAACGAAGAGAGATGATCAGATTAGTAAATGAGATAACAAGGGAGGAGGAAAATATAGACAGTTAGAGGAAAATCAGATGGTATAAAAATAGCTTAAAAGGCATGTAGACTAATTTGTAGATGATAACTCATTGATTTACTGTGGTTTTTAAGTTCCTAGTGATGAAGTTGGGATTAATAGAATAACCTTTAAGCTTTATATCCCACATGGTTCAGATGGAAGCTATTTCCATCATATATTTTGCATAATTCTTTTCTTCTTTATATCCCACATGGTTCAGATGGAAGGC
>CAKZQH010000024.1 GCA_937139565.1 uncultured Nitrospiraceae bacterium
ACGAAGTGGCCGTGGCAGTCTCAAAGTCCCGTCAGTCACTGCGAGCCTCTCGATGAGGCGAAGCAGTCTCTAAGTAAGGCGAGAGGTTTGTAGATCCCTTCGTCGCTTGCGCTCCTCGCAATGACGGAAGGGAAAATCCTCGCAATTACTGAAGAGGGGTCAAAGGAGAGATTGCTTCGCTGACGCTCGCAATGACAGAAAAGAGGAGCTCGCAATGACAGAAAGGGGGAGAGGTTCTAATTGCAAGAATAGAGCGGAACGAAGAGAGATGATCAGATTCGCAAATGAGATAACAAGGGAGAAGGAAAATATAGACAGTCAGGAGGAAAATCGGATGGTTTAAAAATAGCTTAGGAAGGCATGTAGACTAATTTGTAGATGATAACTCATTGATTTACAGTGGTTTTTAAGTTCCTTGTGATGAAGTTGGGTATAAATACGAATTTTAATACTTATACACCCAAACATTGGAACAAAGTATTTGCATACTATGCCTAAATACCTCTATTGGCTTTTTACTGTCAAGACTGCTGTGAGGTCCGAAGAAAATCTACTGCCCAGACATGATCCTTAAACAAAGGCTCTGTAAGTGGGGAGCAGGTCATTTTTCTTCATTAAAATTTGTTATATAAGGGATGTGGGAGATTCCTCGAAGAGAGGCGTGAGCCCCTACGATCTGAGGCAGGGACGATGTGCACTTTGGTTGACCAGTAGTGATTTCGCTGTGAAGATTACGCAGTCATTACGAGGAGTTAGATTGATCTCTTCTGGCGGAATAAGGTACACTAAAAAATTTAATAGCAATCATAAAGGAAATATGGTATATTAAAAAACTGCTTAAATTTTTCTCGCAAAGGAGAGTCCAATGAGAAAAAAACTTATGCTTGGAACTTCTGCTATTGCTGAAGGAGCAATAGAAGCAGGTATATCCTATGCAGCATCTTATCCAGGAACACCTGCAACTCAAATACTCGAACATATAGCTCAACACTCTGATGTAAAAGCAGAGTGGTCTGTGAATGAAAAAGTAGCCTATGAGGTTGCATACGGAGTTTCTTTAACAGGCAGGAGAGTCCTTTGTTCAATGAAGCATGTAGGATTAAATGTGGCAGCTGATCCTTTTATGACATCAGCTTACTTGGGAATAAAAGGTGGCTTTGTATTAGCCATTGGAGATGATCCAGGAGCCTATTCTTCCCAGAATGAACAGGATAGCCGTTTTTATGCTCTATTTGCTAAAATTCCCTGTTTTGAGCCTTCTGATGCACAGGAAGCAAAGGATATGACATGTTTAGCCTTTGATGTTTCCGAAGAGTTAGAACTACCTGTAATGGTGCGGAGTATTACAAGGCTTCTTCACTGCTACAGTCCTGTTTCTCTCGGTGAAAGGAGAAGCGAGAAAGACCTTAAAATTGAAAAAAATCCTGAAACTATGATTGCTATTCCAAAGCATGTAATAAAACTCCATAAAAGACTTAATGAAAAACAAAAAAAGATTAATGAAGTCATAAAGAAATACAAATTAAATAAAATTTTTAAAGGTAATGGTAAAAGAGGCATTATTGCTTGCGGAATAACATTCCAGTATGCAATGGAGCTTGAAGAAAAATTACCAATCCTTAAGGTTTCAGCCTATCCAATAGATGAAGGTTTAATCAAGAGCTTTGTGAAAAATTTAGAAGAAGTAATAGTTCTTGAAGAAGGTTATCCTCTCGTTGAACAAATTACCAGAAAAATCCATCCAAATGTAAAAGGAAAACTATCTGGTGATTTACCCTTAGAGGGAGAACTGGGAGTAGATCCTATAATGAAAATGCTAAATAAAACAAAAGACATCTGTATTTCTGGTTCAAATGAATATTTACTTCCAAGACCTCCAGTTTTATGCCCTGGATGTCCCCATAGAGAATTTTATAAGTCTTTAAATGAAGCTAAGCCAAACTTTGTGACAGGAGATATAGGTTGTTACACCTTAGGAGTAAATCCTCCACTTAATGCTATTGACACCTGCCTTTGTATGGGGGCAAGCATTAGTAAAGCCTCCGGTATTGCCACGCAAGGAGTAAGTAGAGTGGCTGCTGTAATAGGAGATTCTACTTTTATTCACACAGGAATCCCAGCTCTTATCAATGCGGTATATAACAAGTCAAATATTCTTGTTTGCATCCTTGATAATTCTTCAGTGGCAATGACAGGGCATCAACCAACTCCTTCAATCGGTGTTACAGCAAAAGGAGATGAGACTAAAATCCTTAATCTTGAAGAACTTTGCAAGGCCTGTGGAGCTGACTCTGTTTCTGTTGTAGATCCATACGACAAAAAAGCTACCTTAGAAGTATTGAAAGAAGGATTAGATAAACCAGGCGTCAATGTAGTAATTGCAAAAAGAGCCTGTATATTAACAGCAAAAAAACTAAAGAGTTAAAACATCGTTCCAAGTAAGAAGTTTTATGTTTTTTTCCTGAAGCAAAGCTATGGTTTTATCAAGGTTTTCTGTCCGAAGAACCACTACGGCCTGTTCGCCTGATTTTTCAACAAAGGCATAGATATATTCAATGTTTACATTATTATCATAAAGATGCTTAAGAGCTTCAGCAAGACCTCCTGGTTTATCCTTTACTGCCATGGCAATAACATTTGTAAGTTTCACAGTAAATTCATTTTTTTCAAGGATTTCTTTCCCTTTTTCAGGGTCTGTTACTATCATTCTCAAAATTCCGAATTCAGAAGTATCAGCAATTGAAAGAGCTCTTATATTAATTTCTGCATCAGCAAGGGCTTTTAAAGCCTCATAAAGTCTTCCTCTTTTGTTTTCTAAGAAAATTGAAAGTTGTTTTATCTTCATTGTAATCCTCCCTATTCACTAAGGCTTCTTTTATCTATTATTCTTTTTGCCTTTCCTTCACTTCTTGGAAGGCTCTTAGGCTCAACAAGGGTAACCTTTACTCTAATTCCAGTGATTTCCTCAATCCTTCTTTCAAGCTTTTTCTTAAGATTTTCAAGATGTTTTATCTCATCGGAAAAAGTTTCTTTTGACATCTCAACCATGACTTCGATTTCGTCAAGATGCTGAGGTCTGGTAATGATTATTTGATAATGCGGCTCCACTCCCTGAACTTCCAGGATTGCTTTCTCAATTTGATATGGGAATATCATAACCCCTCTAACCTTTATCATGTCATCTGTTCGACCTCTAATTCTCTCTATTCTCAAAAAGGTTCTTCCGCATGGGCATTTGTCTCTTATTATAGAGGTTATATCCCGTGTCCTAAATCTTAACATGGGCATTCCTTCACGGGTAATGGTGGTAAGAACTAATTCGCCCCTTTTCCCATCGGGAAGAGGATCTCCTGTGTCAGGATCAATAACCTCTACCAAGAAATGATCCTCAAATACATGTAAGCCCTTTTTCTCAGTGCATTCATGAGCAACACCTGGACCAATAATTTCTGTAAGGCCATAGATGTTAAAAGCGCTTAGATTAAATCTCCTTTCAATTTCTGTTCTCATCGCTTCAGTCCACATCTCTGCACCAAAGCAACCTGCTTTAAGTTTAAGAGTTGTTGGTTCTATTCCCATCTCTTGGGCTACTTCTGCCATGTAGAGAGCATAAGAGGGCGTGCAGGTTAATATGGTTGTTCCAAAATCTCTCATAATTTCAATCTGTCTGCGAGTATTTCCTGCCGATGCTGGCACAATCATTGCACCTATTTTACGAGCTCCATAATGGACTCCAAAACCACCTGTAAATAATCCATAGCCATAGGCTACCTGAACAATATCACTTTTTGTGGCACCTGCCATTGTTAGACATCGAGCCATTACTTCGCCCCAGATTTCTATATCCTGCAATGTATAACCAGCCACAACAGGTTTACCCGTTGTTCCACTTGACATGTGAATTTCTACAATCTCATTTAAAGGTACCGCAAACATTCCAAAGGGGTATACTTCTCTTAAATCGGCTTTACTCGTAAAGGGAATATGTATTATGTCGTTTAGAGTTTTAATGTCATCAGGAGTAACTCCTATTTCATCAAATTTTCTTCGATAGTATGGAACCTTTTCGTAAGCTTTTTTTACTGTGTCCTTCAATCTCTGAAGTTGTATTTCTCTGAGTTTTTCTAATGGTAGACACTCTAATTCTTCGTTCCAATACATAATCTACCTCACTGAATTTCTTCTGGATTTAAAAATTTTAGAGGCTCACCACTAAGGGCTTCCATAGCTTTACTTGTATCATCTACTTCTACAATCAAATAAGCTCTCTTTCTTGTCTCTGCTACATATACGGAAGCGCTTTCTATATTAATTCCTTTTGAGGATAAAATTTTCACTACTTCGTAAAGTCCTCCTGGCTGGTCCTTCATTTCTATTCCAATAGCTTCGTTTAAAGAAACTGTAAACCCCTTTTCTTTAAGTAAATCATAGGCCTCCTTACATTTATTTACCATAAACTTTATTACTCCAAATCCATTAGTGCTTGTGATAGAAAAAGCAAGAATATTTATATTAGCTTCTGTAAGCACTTTAGTTACTCTCTCCAATCGTCCTGGTTTATTCTCTGCAAAAACTGATATTATGTAAACCTTACTCATAAAAAAACCTCCTGATATGGCTTAAATTGTTCTGTTATCAATCACTCTTTTTGCTTTTCCTTCACTGACTGGTAAAGTTCCTGGCTCAAGTAATTCAACTTTTGGTTTAACCAGTGTGGCTGAGCGAATTTTTTCAATTATTTCTTCTTTCATTTTTATGAGCCTATCAATTTTTCCATCAAAAATTTCTTTATCAATTTCAACTTTGACAGTCATATCATCATAGGAATCAAGCACTATCTGATAATTCTGGGCAACTCCTTTTATGCTCATCAGTACCTGCTCTATTTGTTGTGGGAATATGTTTACTCCTTTGACGATAAACATATCATCAGACCTTCCCAATATTCTTGTTATTCTTCTATGAGTTCGGCCGCATTTGCAGGGTTCAGCGATAATTCTTGTTAAATCTCTTGTTCTATATCTTATGAGAGGCATTGCTTCTCTGTTCAAGGTGGTGAGGACAAGCTCTCCGATTTCTCCCTCAGGCACAGGCTCACCTGTCTCTGGATTAACAACCTCCATCAGGAAATTATCTTCCCAAATGTGGAGTCCCTGCTTGTATTTACACTCAAAACCAACGCCAGGACCATTCATTTCTGTAAGTCCATAGCAGTTATAAATATCTATTCCTAACATGTCTTCAATTTTTCTTCTCGTTTCCTCTGAATAAGGCTCTGCTCCCAAATAGGCCCTTTTTAGCTTGAGGTCTTTGCGAGGATTAATTCCTTTGTCTTGCATAACTGAAGCAACATAAAGAGCATAACTTGGAGTAATGTGTAACATTGTTGTACCAAAATCACGCATTAGATTAATCTGTCTTTCTGTGTTTCCTGGACCAGCAGGAATAACAAGAATTCCAACTTTTTCAGCTCCGTAATGCATCACAAATGCTCCAGTAAAAAGTCCGTAGGTCATACTATTTTGAAGAATATCTCCTCTTTCAGCTCCTGTCATAACTAAGCATCGGGCAATAAGCTGAGCAGAATTATTAATATCCCTCTTTGAAAAAAAGATGGCCTTTGGTTTTCCAGTTGTTCCACTGGAAGTGTGTAGTCTGATAAGTTTTTCAATGGGGAGAGTTACAAGTCCAAAAGGATAGTCAACATAGAGGTCCTCTTTCGTTGTGAATGGAAGTTTATTGATATCTTCTAAATGCTTTATATCGTTAGGCTTTATGTTTAATTGCTTAAATTTGGCTTTATAGTGAGGGACTTTTTGATAAACTCGACGGATTGTCTTTTTTAATCTTTCAAGCTGAAGTTCTCTTAACTTTTTTCGTTGTAAAGTTTCTGCTTCTCTGTCCCAAAATCTCATTTTCCTTTGCTAACCTCCTGCCTTCTTGAAATGCTTTTATATTTAAATCTACTGTTTTTGATGGAACAGAATCTCTGATGACTTCTAACCACTTGTCTTCTTTAAATTTTAAAAGAGTAGATAAAAAGCCAAGCACAACAGAATTAGCAGTTTTGACATTTCCTAATTCCTTTGCTATTTTTTCTGCATCCAAGGAAATCACCTGATAGCCCTTTTCAATAAGAAATTTTTCAATATTTTCAGGATAATCCTTATCTTCTGACATGGCAGGAGTTATCTTTTTCCTATTTAAAATTATTGTTCCTGAAGGCTTTAAGAAACACAGATATCTTATAGCCTCCATCTCTTCTAAGGCAACTAAAATTTCTGCCTTTCCAGTTGGAATTGCAGGAGAGTAAACCTTTTTACCAAATCTGATATGCCCTATGACACTTCCACCCCTCTGCGCCATTCCGTGAATTTCACTTTCTTTAACATCAAGACCGCTTTCAGAGGCCACATGAGCAATTATTCTACTTGCAAGAACTATTCCCTGCCCACCTGTACCAGCAATTATAATATTTGTTGTTGACATCTGAAAATTTTAACACAGCAAAAATTTAATTTGCAATAGATTTTTAGGATTTTATCAAAAACCTGTTACCTCATATAAATTTCTAAACAAAAGCATAACATGAACTACCTTGCTGAATTGATATGAGGCGTAGTTTCTGTTATACCCTGTCAAAGCTGTAAACTCATTAAGCATTAGTCCTTTTTCTTTTTTGGTTGATTTCTGATATCTTTTAGAAATTTCTCTCGTTACTGACTTTCTTTCATCGTTAACCCTACTTTCTACCTCCTTGAATGGGACTTTCATTCAATAGAAGTTTTTAGATTTCGTTTAGATTTTTGATGAGGCAATTAGTAGAGTTGCTAAAATGAGAACAATTTAATAAAATTAACTATGAAAATCCAAAATTCATTAATTTCCTATCAAATAGAGCAGCAAAAAATCAATCAGATTATCCAAAAATTAAGAAATGTTGAACGAAAAGTAATAGCCCACGAGATGGCTCATAAGGCTGTTGCTGGTCAATACGCAGGTGCAGTGAATTACGGATATACAAAAGGTCCTGACGGAAAGATGTATATTACAAGTGGAGAGGTAACTCTTGATATGTCAGAAGAAAGCACACCTGAAGAGACAGCAAAGAAAATGGAGATAATACAAAGG
The DNA here is from genome assembly GCA_937139565.1 of uncultured Nitrospiraceae bacterium. GTDB lineage: Bacteria > Nitrospirota > Thermodesulfovibrionia > Thermodesulfovibrionales > Thermodesulfovibrionaceae > Thermodesulfovibrio. The sequence continues at coordinate 7,132 of CAKZQH010000024.1, forward strand.
GCGGCGATGGCACCTGCTGATCCCTCTCCTCAAGATATAAGAGTAGCTCAATCAGCGGCAATAAAAGAAATGAAAGCCCGAATCGAAATGGAACAGAATACTCGCAAAGGTGTTAAACAGGTTTCTACATTTGAAATAATTGTCTAGTTTAAGCGTAACCTTTTAATCTTATTAGCCTTTTTTATCATTTGTAAAATTAATCGCTCTATACATTCCTCGTTCACTAAGAGTCCACTAAGTGTACAATCAGCTCTATTTAAGATCCTCAAGTAAAGAGATTTAGAAACCTATTGCAAACTAAGTGGGTAGGAATTCTGCTCCAAGCAATGAAACCCGACTTCATCAATTTAGGCCATATTTTATTTAAAAAAACTAAATATTTCAAAGACTCATATTTTCCTTTCCCACCTAATGTAGTCTAATGTCTTTACTCCTCTTAAAGC
>CAKZQH010000025.1 GCA_937139565.1 uncultured Nitrospiraceae bacterium
TTAAAAGGATAAGAGAGTTTAAAAAAATTGAAGAAGCTCTTGACAGTCTTCTTTAAAAGTTAAAGACTCTCAGTATTTAAACAGAGCCTTCTCCAGTAATCAAAACGCCAGAAGAAATAGAAGAAATTACCTCTCTTATACTTGGCATGATTGAGGATGCACTGATTCTATTTGACCGGAGTAATTTCTCTACAAATACACACAAGACCTTAAGTAAAAAACTTAAACCCAACTTCATCACAAGGAAATTAAAAACCACTGTAAATCAATGAGTTATCATCTACAAATCAGTCTACATGCCTTCTAAGCTATTTTTAAACCATCCGATTTTCCTCTAACTGTCTATATTTTCCTCCTCTATGGGCCCTCGCAGTGAATTTCTTTTTTTGTCATTGCAAGCGTCAGCGAAGGGATCTCGTAGTTACCACTTCGAAGGTTTTACTTAGAGACTGCTTCGGCCATTTCATGGCCTCGCAGTGACAAAGGGAAGCGTCATTGCGAGCGAAGCGAAGGGATCTCGTAGTGTCTTTTCGTAGGCTTTACTTAGAGACCCCTTCGGGACATCGAGTCTCTCCCAGTGACACCCTTTTCTGTCATTGCGAGGAGCGCAAGCGACGAAGGGATCTCCAAACCGCTCGCCTTACTTAGAGACTGCTTCGCCTCATCGAGAGGCTCGCAGTGACACCCCTCTTCCGTCATTGCGAGCGTCAGCGAAGCAATCTCTTCGTTGCCTCTTCGTAGGCTTTACATAGAGACTGCTTCGGGACATCGAGTCCCTCGCAGTGACAAAAACACATACGCTATGTTATCAAAGATCCCCTTCCTGCCTTTATTCTCTCCCTCATAGCTCTCTCTATTCTTTACAAATCTCATTAAAACCTTGTCTTTTGTTAATCGTGATACCTTCATAGCATAAAAATTATGTGTAGAATACAATGGATTAAAAGCAGAAATCAACGGAGAGAGTATTCATCTTTTAATTCAAGTTTTACAGGTAAAGATTTTTGATATTAGTAAACAAAGTAAGGAAAATTGGCTTTGAAAAGTATAAAAGTCATTAGACTACATTAGGTGGTAAAGGAAAATATAAGTCTCTGAAATATTTAGTTTTTTTAAATAAAATATGTCCTAAATTGATGAAGTCGGGTTAAAAAACTTTGTGCAAAGAGAATCTGGCAGGAAAACACCTTGTACTGGTATCTAAAGTCAGACTATAAACCAGGAGTTAGGATAGAAATATGACACGCAGAGAGAGTCCCTTAAATAAATGAAGATGAAATCCAGAAAATGGCTGAGATTTCCAAGATACTAAGAAAAGAGCTGGAACTTTCCTTTTACGCCTATATTGATTTCATACTTAATGAGAAATACACTGCCGATGATGAGAGAAGCCATTGATAATGCCAGCTTTTTTTACAGTCGTAGAAAGAGTCTTTAAAGTTGAAAAGTATAACGGAAAAATCGAATACTTTTACAGATTCAAATGGGCGTAAATATTTATTTGACATGAATACTCTTTTAATCAAAGACTCTGGGTGTGTCGAAAAACCTCAAAATAAGTCATTCTGCGATGAAATTGCCTCAATACTGCGTGTACACGAGGTCACAATGACAGGAATGGAGTGGCTCCCAATGATTTCCTTCTTTTCTGGCAATAGCTCAAAATGGTAAAACAGTTGCTAAGGAATTCCAGCCATCACGAGATCACAACGCCTGTTCAAGACGAAGTAAACAATTCAGGACTAATATAATAGAAGAAGAGCGAAGATATGACTAAAAGAATTGGCTTGAAACCACTACTTAGAAATACTGATACGGCTTGAGGAGATAATTGCAAAAAATGGATAGAATGCTTAACAATAATGATAGATTAAAATTTCATATACAGAGCTTTTATTGACGCTGAAAAAATTAAAACAAATAAAACAATAAGGAGGGTTATTGACTGTGAAAAAAGAAGAGCTTTTGGGCTTAATTCAAAAAAAAGAGGCCTATGTTGGTATCATAGGACTCGGCTATGTAGGACTTCCTCTTGTAATAGAATTTTTTAAAGCAGGCTTTCCAATAATCGGTTTTGATATAGATGAAGAAAAGATTAATGCCCTTAAGAGTGGTAGAAGTTACATCAAGCATATTGATATCTCATCAATAGCTCAAAGCTCAAGATTCATACCAACAACTGACTTCTCAAAACTAAAAAGAGCTGACTGCATTATCATATGTGTTCCTACACCATTGAACCGACATAGAGAGCCAGATATGAAGTATGTATTTAGCACCGCCAAAACAATTGCTGAATACTTACGTCAGGGACAACTTGTTGTACTTGAGTCAACCACATATCCTGGCACAACCGATGAGGATTTAAGAAAAATACTTGAAGAAACAGGTCTCAAGGCAGGCACGGATTTTTACCTTTCCTTCTCACCTGAAAGAGAAGACCCTGGTAATAAATCCTTCACCACTTCAAAAATCCCAAAGGTAGTAGGAGGTTTTACAAAGGATTGCCTTGAGGTTGCTACTCATCTTTACTCTTGTGTTTTTGAAAAGGTAATTCCTGTTTCATCTACAAAGGTAGCGGAAGCTGTTAAACTGCTTGAAAACATTTATAGGGCAGTAAACATAGCCCTTGTAAATGAACTAAAAATGCTTTTTGACCGCATGGGAATAGACATATGGGAAGTAATTGATGCAGCAAAGACAAAGCCCTTTGGATTTCAAGCGTTCTATCCAGGACCAGGGCTTGGAGGACATTGCATCCCTATAGATCCCTTTTATCTTACGTGGAAAGCAAGAGAATACGACTTTAGCACGCGATTCATTGAACTTGCCGGTGAAATAAATACAAGCATGCCCTATTATGTGGTGCAAAAGACCATGGAAGCTTTGAATGAAAAAGGAAAGAGCGTTAAAGGTGCCCGAATCCTCATTCTAGGCCTTGCGTATAAAAAAGATGTAGATGACCCAAGAGAGTCTCCTACAATGAGACTCATCGAACTTTATGAAAAAGCAGGCGCATCTGTAGATTATAACGATCCATACATACCAGTCTTTCCAAAGTCAAGAAAATACCAATTCTCAAAAAGATCAATTGAACTAAGTCCAGAGAATCTTAGAAGCTACGACTGTGTTGTTATAGTCACAGATCACTCATGTTATGACCCCGACTTTATTGTTAAAAACAGCAATCTCATAGTAGATACTCGGAATCTCATAAAAAATAAAAAAAATTATAAGGGAAAGGTATTTCAAGCCTAAAAATGAAATTTTTTAAATAGAGGTCACAACAAAACTCTCAGTTTAATCATTTTTTTCATTTACAGAAGGCTTTTAAAATTATAGAGATAGAAAGTTAATAGTCAGAATATTTTTATCCATTAGGAACAACACTATGATTACAAGATGTCTGAAATTTTTTCCAAGAATTTTGGCATTAAAAACCTGGATTACAATTTAGATGGAGATTCATAATTGCAACAAGCCCCATTTCTGTAGTTACTATAACTATAAGCGTCTCTTTTTTTTCATTGCGATTAGCATTAGCTCTGAAGCCATCTCTTTTTAAAACTCTCGATAGAGACTGATTTTGACTATCAATGCCCACTCAGTAACAAACTGGCAGACAAATATTCATAAGGACTCATGAATGTAGTTGACTTGATTTTTTTTTCATTTTTTTTTGAAAATTATTAGAAATAATCTCAAAAGGGGTATTTCATGATAGACTGTACAAAATGTGAGTTAATCTGGAGAACATGTTAACAACCAGTAGATCTATACATATCTGCAGATGAACCTTACATTCTTAACAAAGTCAAAGCACTAATTGAGAGATCAAACTTAAGTTACACTCTTTCGAGATTTGTAGTCCAGTTGAAAGAAGTGGATTTCCAGACATTTATCAGATTACTTTTTAAAAGTAGCGATTTCACTGAAGCAGAAAAAAACAGTATTCATATTCTGCCGCTTCTGCCAGGTGAAAGTTTCATGCCTCAACATATTTTCTCGTCCAGAAGACTATCTGCCTGGTATGAATTAATTAACTCAAAGGATCTCTTACATATAATAAGTAAACGCTCCATAAAAACATTTTTTCAACCACTTTTTTTAGCAAAAGATTTAGAACTATTTGGTTTTGAGGCATTATCTAGAGGTGTTGCCGAAGATGGAACTATAATACCACCTGTCGAGCTTTTTAAAAAAGCTAAAATTCTTGATTTACAATTTGCGCTCGATAGACTAACAAGGGAGAAAGCCATAGAAAATGCAAAATCCAATGGACTTGGTGACTACATGATATTCATCAACTTTATGCCGGATGCAATTTATAACCCAAAGGAATGCCTAAGCACTACAATTATTACTTCAAAAAAAGTTGAATTCAGACCTGAAAGGCTTATTTTTGAAGTAATAGAGTCAGAACAAGTTAAAGACATTCAGCACTTAAAATCTATTCTTGATTACTACCGGTCTAAGGGCTTCAAGACTGCTTTAGATGACTTTGGCAGTGGATATTCATCGCTAAAAATGCTTGAAATCCTCACACCCGATTTTGTGAAAATAGATATGCATTTTGTAAGAGGAATCCATCAAGATAGCTTTAAAAAATCAATAGTTAAAACAGTAATCTCTCTTTGCCGGGACAAAGATATAAAAACAATCGCCGAGGGAATTGAAAGCTATGAAGAATATGAGACGATAGTTGATTTAGAGGTTGATTTTGTGCAGGGCTATCTTTTTGCAAAACCTGCTCCTGATGTTAATCTCGATTCGCTAAGGGATGTAAAATCTCGCATAAAGAGCTAGCAGCGATTTTAAGCAAAATAGGCAATCTAGCTTACGGAAGAAGAATTGGCTATCTATTCCTTCGTCATTTCAAAACTTTTTCTCTGTCAGCCAACTTCATCAAATGAAGACAAATTTTATTCTAAAAAACTAAATATTTAAAAGAGTTATATCTTCCTCACACACCTAAGTATTCTAAGTATAATCTTGCTGATATGAAGGTATCGAGGTTAACAAATGACATGGATATATGGAGACTGGTAAAGGATAGAGCGAACTATGAGGGAGCGAAAAATCGCAGTAAGGAGATTTTTGGTAAGTTAGAGGATGCTTTTTTGTAACTGTGATGCCAGGAAGAGGCTGAAGCAGTCTCTTGGTGTTTATAAAAGACGAGATTGCTTCCTTCTCGCTTATGCTCTAAGTCACAATGACATCCATCCTTGTCACTGCGAGCCTCTTGATGAGGCGAAGCAGTCTCCAAGTGAAACCTGCGGTTATGAAATCCCTTCGCTTCGCTCGCAATCAAAGAAAGGGGTGAGTAGTTTCTGATTACAAGAATAGAGGCGAACGTAGAGAAATAATTAGATTAGCACAAGAGTTAAAGATAGAGAGGGGGATAAATACAGTTAGAGGGATTTAGGATAGTTTAAATTTAGCTTAGAGAGGCATACAAACTAATCTTTATATGATAAATTATTGATTTATAAGGTTTTTTTAAGTTTTTAGTTATTAAGTTGCGAATAATGACGAGATGATTATGAACATTGTTTAGAAAACTATGTCAATTGTGGATGTAGATGTTCATTGGTCAATTTAGTTTAAGTGACTTGATAAACAAGAATTATAAGTAAATTAATGTAACAAAACACGACTGGAAGATCATAAATTTTAAAGCACCTATGTTGTATGACCAGGTTTAAAAAAGTATCACCAAACCTTTTTGTCCCCACGCTTTATTAGGTAATCAACAAAAAAAGCCATAAAGAGACCGATAAAAAGCCCAGTTATACCTGATAGAGAAATTACAAATGCCTTTTTAGGCTTAACTGGTTTACTAAAGACATAAAAATCATCCACTATCTCTACTCTCGATTTTTTCTCAATTTCCCTAAGAGCAGCTTCAACGGTATATCTCTCGATGCTGAGATTTGAAATTCTCTGATCAAGCTCTATAGGATTGAAACCTACCGAGTTCAACCTCTCTGCTTGTAGGAGCTTCTTTTAGTTCACTGAGATCTGTTTAGAAGACTCTATTGTCCTTGAAAGCTCCTCCAGTCTTCGTTGTAGAATTTCTCTGTTACTGTCAACAGAAGTTTTCATAACAGGGCTATTTCGAATATACTCTATCAACTCCTCTAAGGAAATAGGCAACTCATCAATTCGCTTTGATTCAACGGTGACTTTGAATTGATCCTGCAAACCCTTCAAAACCTTCACTCTTACATCAACAACTGAAGGGTGAGTTTTATGGAAAATAGTATATAATCCTTCACTATCCAATTTAGCAAAAATATCCTCAATTTCAGAGGCAGTCAAAGCTCCCTTAACTCTTACATCACTTATTATCTCTTGTGACAGCTTGAGAACTGCCTCGCCTCGATAAAACCTTTGGCATAGCAAAAAACTGCGATTGTTGAAGATACTACAGAGAGAATAAAAATCCCAAAAACGATCGCTTTTCTCCTGATTATAACATCCCAGAGATCTAAAAGATTAATCTCATCATCCTGTTTTCTCAGCTCAGATATAGAACCATTTTGTTTTATTAAATCCTATCCCTTAAACCTCTTAAATGTAAAAACCTTGGAGTTTTAAATCGCACTATCCGCCAGTAAAGCCAGGCATAGAGTATTATAAACAAAAAAGAAAAAAATATCAGAGCAATGGTATTTCGCCAAAGAATCACAGAAGGTAAAATGCTTGTAAGTGTCAATGCCCATAAATATGGAGCAGTCATCGAATTACGCTTAACCTTATACTTTGCTTCCTTTGAACCGACCATCCATCCAAGGACTCTCTTGTAAATTAACATATGAAAATGCAAACCATCTGGCTCTGCTGGTGACTGTCCCCTTAGAAATTTTTTTCGATAAATAGAAAAAAGAGTCTCTGTCACAGGGTAAATTACCAACACCATTGGAAACCATGCTGAAACATCAGGATTTCTCCCTACAAGGAGAACGCTTAGCTCAGCTATCAAGAAACCAAGTAAATATGCACCTGCATCCCCAAGAAATATCATACCCCAAGGATAATTCCAGAGTAAGAATCCAAGTATTGCTCCATTTACAGCTAGACAGGTGTAAACTACAAAATTGTCTCCAACAAGGTATGCAACATATCCAATCGCTGACAATATAAGTAAAGACACAACACCTGCAACTCCGTTAAATCCATCAATTATGTTTATTGCATTTGCAATCCCTCCAACTGCAATAAGTGTAAATACAAAAGCAACGGCATATATGCTAAAGAAAGGATCAATTAATGGAATGTCAACTCTTAGTACGATCGCCTGTAGAAAAAAGATACCTAAAGAGGCTGAGACAAATGTAAATAGAAGCCTAACAGAAGCTCCTACTTTTTTCGTAATATCCTCTAAAAGCCCTCCAAGAAAAGCTGGAAATGAGGCAATAAGGAGGAGCCAATATTGCTTTGGATCAACAGGTTTTAGCACATCTAACACCAAGCCTGCTCCAAAAAGGCCAAAAATGATAGCTACTCCGCCAAGCCTTGGAACAGGACGGACATGAAACTTCTGAGGTCCTCCTCCAACAGGATCAACACCAATAGGTTTTTTCTGAAAAAAACGGATAAAATAAGTTGAGATAAAAGCTGATAAAAGAAGAGAAATAAAAAGAACTTTCATACAAAAAATACCTTCTTTAAAATTTAATAGTCAACTGATCCATAGATAATCATTTTACAGTATTAATTTTCACCTAATCAATCATCCGAATTGCCTCATCAAAAATCTATAATGAAATTGAATAGTTGCCTTACTCAAAAAAATCTAATAGCCTCTTCATCCTAAAGGACATTAAAAACTCAGAATAAAGAGCAAGTCCGCTCGTTGCTGTTATGACTTCTCTTGATAGTCCTATTCTGAAATACAAGGATTTCTGCTTAATCACTTAACGCCCCCTCTCCTTCTTTCTTTTTTTTATCTAATGGATGATATTTTGCATCATTCAAGAAATTAATAAAAAAAGATCCTCTTTTTTTATGATGCTCTATCGGCAAATTAGGGCAAATGCATCTTTTCAATTAATAATATTTATGACTAAAGTATGAAAAAATTTTATTGCTCTATTGAAAAATTACCAAATAGAAAGCCTTAAAGATGTAGTAATGAAACTTTCAGAGGCAATACGAGCAAAGAAAATATAAAAACTTTTTTATTTTCAGTTAGAGGAGGTGTTTCTTTTTGACAATAAGGGAAGAATCTTAAAAAACAAAAGAGAAAAAATAAAACATATAAAAGCGTAAGTAGAGATAACAGTTTTAATACCTAAGTGTTCTACTAACCAACCCGTAAAAATATTGCCTATGGGAGTAAAACCTAAAAATACAAAAGCAAAAAAACTCATCACTCTGCCTCTCATTCTTCCCTCTGTATGATGCTGTATAAAGCTGTTACTTACAGTAAAAAAATTAACAAATGTAAAACCTAACAAAAAGGCAAAGACAATAGTAACATAAAAATTTTTAGAAAGAGCAATACCAAGAAGTCCTACTGGAAAAAAAAGTGAAGCCTTAAATATATGATTTTCTTTTTCCTCAATGTCCTTCTTCATTACAATAAATGTTGCTGCTAATAAAGAACCAAGCCCTATGGAAGAAACTAACATGCCGTATCCATCTGCTCCTTTTTTTAAAACTTGCTCAGCAATCATTGGAAGAAAAGGGATGAAAGATATTCCAAAAATAGTAAATGCTCCAACAGCACAGATAGTGTAAAAAATCTTTTTTTTAGTGAACAGAAAAATAAAACCTTCCTTAAAAAAATGTTTTACTGATAAATCACCGTTATCAGACTGAATATTTAAATGAGAAATCTTCATAAGAATAATTATTAAAGGCAAAAAACTTAAAGCATTAAGATAAAAACACATATGAAAATTAATCTGAGTTACAATAAATCCTGCAAGAATTGGCCCTACTATTCTTGCAATATTAAAAGAAATTGACTGCATAGCTATGGCTGAAGTAATCATGTCCTTTGAGACAATCTCGGTAATGAAAGCCTGTCTTGCTGGCATATCAAAAGCTGCTGCCACTCCTAAAATAAAAGAAGCCACAGCAACATGCCATATTTGAACAATTCCTAAATGAATTATAATGGCCAGAAAAATTGCAGGTAGTAGAGACATGGCCTGAGTAAGAATTAATATTTTTTTTCTTGAATATCTATCAGCAACTACTCCTCCAAAAAGAGTAAAAATAAGCATAGGAAAAGTAGATAAAAAGGATACAAATCCAAGATAAAAGGCTGATTTAGTTAAAACATACACAAGCCATCCCTGGGCAATCTGTTGCATCCATGTGCCAATTAAAGAAATAGTCTGGCCTATCCAGTATGATCTATATTCTTTAACTCTAAGAGGTGCAAACATCTTTCATTATATCATCTATATTAAAATACCAAGCAAATTACACCATTAAATCAAAACACAATTTGTAAGATTTTTCATAAATAAATATAAAGAAGAGCAGAAAGACTAAGAAATCTTATATTCTGATGGGTTGCCGAGAGAATTATTAAACACATGTAAAAGCTTGCAGTGAAGTGCTTATTGTAGATTCAAGAACAAATTCTTTGCTTGACATATTTTATTTTTCAATGATATAAAAACTTAAAGAACTTGCGGGCGTAACTCAGCGGAAGAGTGTCAGCTTCCCAAGCTGAAGGTCGTGGGTTCAAATCCCATCGCCCGCTTTAATATAATCATGAGTTAAAACATACCAAATTCACAGTAAATTCTTTTTTTTCAACGAATTTCTCTAATAAAATGTAATTTTAGATATTTAAAGCACTTTAAAACTCAGATAAAAAGATTTAAATGGTGTTATAAAATTTTAGTTGAAGTAAACTTATAAGACTGTTTACTATATTAATCTATGTATTTAATTTTCCTCTTGAAGGAGGAATTTTAATTAATTTTACAACTCTTTTTTGGAGGCTTTATGCTTTACCGAGCTTGGTTTGAGTGTATAAATATTGAATGCAGGGAAACATATCCGTTGAATAAAATAATATACAATTGCACCAGATGTGGCTCTCTTCTTGAGGTAAAACACGACATAAAAGCTCTAAAAAGAAGAAATGCCGAGTCATGGAAAGCTTTATTTGACAAGCGCTACAAATCAAATGAATGGCCCTATGGTTCAGGTGTTTGGGGTAAAAAGGAGTGGGTTTTACCAAATATTGACAACCAAAACATCGTATCAATGTATGAAGGTGGAACAAATCTCTTCTGGGCAGAAAGATTAGGGAAAATACTCGGAGTAAAAGACCTTTGGATCAAACTCTGTGGTAATTCCCATACAGGTTCTTTTAAAGACCTTGGAATGACTGTTTTAGTGTCCCAGGTTAAACAGATGATTAGCGAAGGGGTTCCAATAAAGGCTGTAGCCTGCGCTTCCACTGGAGATACATCTGCAGCCCTTGCTGCATATTGCGCTGCTGCAGGAATTCAACCAATAGTGTTACTTCCGAAAGGCAAGATTTCCATAGCACAACTTATTCAACCTATCAGTAATGGAGCTCTTGTGCTATCGCTTGATACTGATTTTGACGGTTGCATGAAAATAGTTAAAGAAATAACAAAAGATGAGACCATTTATCTTGCCAACTCCATGAATTCACTTAGAATAGAAGGACAAAAGACCGTTGGCATAGAAATAGTTCAGCAGTTTGACTGGGAATGTCCTGATGTGTTCATTATTCCAGGTGGCAATTTAGGAAATGTTGCTGCTCTTGGAAAGGGATTAATTATGATGCAGGAACTAGGACTCCTTAATAAAAAACCAAGAATAGTTGTTGCTCAAGCAGAAAGAGCAAATCCCTTATACAGAGCCTATCTCCGAGGTTTTGATAGATTGATTCCCATTAAAGCCAAAAAAACTCTTGCCAGTGCCATACAGATTGGAAATCCAGTAAGTTATGAAAAAGCTGTGAGGGTTTTAAAAGAGTTCAATGGAATAGTAGTTGATGCATCGGAGCAGGAATTGGCAGATGCAGCTGCCTTAGGAGATAAAACAGGTATGTTTACCTGTCCGCACACTGGGGTTGCCCTTGCTGGACTTATAAAGCTTTTAAAAGAGGATAAAATAGACAGGGCAGAACGAATAGTAGTAATATCAACAGCTCACGGACTTAAATTTACCGATTTTAAAGTGAAATATCATGAAGGAAGGCTCAACTTTACTGGAACTTTTATAAATAAACCTATTTACTTACCGCCAAGCGTTAAGGCTGTCAAAAAGGCTTTAGATTCAGCACTAAAAGAACGGAGGATATACGATGTCTAAGAAAAAAGAGAAAAAAAATTGGAAGACATCTACCCTATCAATACATGGCTATGAAAAAATAAACAAAGCCTATCACTCTGTCTCTACTCCAATTGTTCACACTTCTAACTACTACTTTGATAACTGCCAACAAGTTTGGGAATTCATGAAAGCAAAACGGGAAGGAAGAGTATTCAGAGAACACGAATACGGAAGATATGGAAATCCAACCCAGAGGGAATGTGAAAGAAAGTTGGCAGCTATGGAAGGAGCTGAAAGGGCAATTCTTTTCTCAACAGGCATGAGTGCTGTAATACTGACAATAATGGCATTTATGAAGCCAGGTGGCCACATTATCTTTACCAATGACTGTTACCGACAGACAAGAGATTTTGCTACAAATTTCCTCGGAAATTTCGGCATTGAAATAACCATGGTTGAACCTAATGCCAAAGCCATAGAAGCAGCAATAAAGCCTAATACGAATATAATTTTTACTGAATCTCCTACTAATCCCTATTTAAGAGTTGTTGACTTAAAATCAATTGTTAAAGTAGCTAAGAAGCACAAGATAATGACCATAATAGATGCGACTTTGGCAACCCCATACAATATTAAGCCCCTTGAATTTGGAATAGATGTAGTAGTTCACTCTGCAACTAAATATTTGGGCGGTCATAATGACCTTCTAGCTGGAGTTACCTTGGGAAGCAATGAGTTATTAGAGCCTTTAAATAAACTTCAAAGAATGATAGGAGCCATTCCAGGTCCTCTTACATGCTTTCTGCTTGAACGAGGACTTAAAACCTTTGCTCTTCGCATGGAACATCACAATAGGGCTGGACAGGCCATTGCAGAGATGTTAGAAAAGCATCCAAAGATTGAAAGAGTTTGGTATCCGGGTCTTAAATCCCATCCTGACTATAAGACTGCAAAATCCCAGATGAAAGGCTTCGGAAGCGTGATTACCTTTTTAATAAAGGGAGATAAGAAAAAGACTTGGAAGTTCATTGACTCACTAGAACTTTTTTTAATTACTCCTAGTTTAGGTGGAAGCGAAAGCCTTGTTACACAAATGTCAACAATGTCATTTTTTGATTATCCTGAGGAATACCGCCAGAGCATTGGTATGGTAGATAATCTTGTCAGGATTGCCCTTGGACTTGAAGACATAGATGACCTAATTGAAGATTTAAAAAGAGCTCTTGATAAGATTTAGCTAAATAAAAATCCTGATTATTTTAAAAAAGAACAAAGGCTTTATAATTGTTTTTTGCCTCAAAAATTTTCCATCTGTTATAATTTGCCTTAGAAGCTTTGAAATCTAAATATCTAAAGAAGCATTAAGGGAAAAATTTTCGGAGGCTAAGTTGGATTATTTTAAAGAAAATGATTTTGCTCTTTTAATAGACTCAAAAAAAAGAAAATATCTTGTAACGCTAAAAAAGGACAACCAATTCTCCTACCACAAAGGTATAATACCATTCAATGACATAATAGGAAAACCTGAAGGAATAAAAATTAGCTCATCAATGGGCGAAAAATTCTATGTATTCAGACCTACTCTCGAAGATTACATAATGAAAATGAAAAGGGGTGCTCAAATTATATATCCAAAGGACATATCAAGGATACTAACACTTCTTGATATATTCCCTGGAGCTTATGTGTTTGAAGCGGGTACAGGCTCTGGAGCTCTTACTATGTATCTATTAAGAGCTGTGGGACCTACAGGCAAGGTGGTATCTTACGAAAAAAGAAGCGACTTTTACGAAGTGGCTAAAAAAAATATGGAAAAATTTTTCAAAAATGAATATGAAAATGTTTTAGTTTTAAAAAATAAAGATCTTTGCGAAGGCATTGAAGAGTCTCCATTTGACAGAGCTGTTCTTGACATGACAGAACCATGGCTCTTCCTCGATAAAGTCATGGAATCAATGAAACCCGGTGGGCTAATCGGATGTTATCTTACAACAGTACTTCAAATTTATTCTCTTATGGAAGAAATCGAAAAAAATTTTTCTGATAGGCTTTACAAAATTGGGATATTTGAACTTTTAGAGAGAAACTGGGAAAAGGAGGGTTTAAGCCTTAGACCAGCATTAAGAATGGTGGCTCACACAGGATTTATTGTTATCTTTAGAAAACTTGCATGAATCTTCGTTTTCTCCTAATCAATCCGTGGATTTATGATTTTGCTGCCTATAATTTTTGGGCAAGGCCTCTTGGACTCCTTAAAGTTGCCGAATTTCTCAGTCAGTTCAATGTAGATCTCTTTTTTATTGATTGCTGTGATTCTTTCTTGGTAAAAAAGTTCTCAACAGGAAAATATCATGCAGAAGTTGTTGAAAAACCTTCAATTTTAAAGGGAATAAAAAGAAATTACAAAAGATACGGAATATCTGAGACAGAATTTATTGAAAAATTAAAAAAAATTGGTGAAATAGACTTAATCTTAATAACATCTATAATGGCTTACTGGTGGCCAGGTGTCAAAAGGGTAGTTGAAATTGTGAAAGATCTGTTTAATAACACACCAATAATTCTGGGAGGAATATATGCATCACTATATAAAAACCATGCTGAGAAGATAATTAATCCAGACATCCTCTATAGTGGACAATTAGATGAGAATTTTATCGAAAAAATTGAAAAATTTGGATTTAACATTAAAAGAATAAGTTTCAGCCCAAAATACTGGTGGCAACTTGGCTTTTATAATTCAATGCTCTATGCGCCAATTTTAACTTCAACAGGATGTCCTTTTAGATGCCCCTATTGTGCTTCTTCGCTTCTTTATGAGTCTTTCAACCAAAAGAAAATAACTGAAGTGGTAAAAGAAATTGAGGAATTATCAAAAATTGGCGTTGAAGATATTGCCTTTTATGATGATGCTCTACTTTATAACGCAGAAACTCATATTAAGCCTATCCTACGAGAGATTATCAGACGAAAAATCTCAGTGAGATTTCACACCCCAAATGGTCTCCATGTTCGATTTATTGATAAAGAACTCGCAGAGCTACTTAAAATAGCTGGATTTAAAACATTGAGGCTGAGCCTTGAAACAGTTGATATAAAAAGACAGATTGAAACTGGCGGGAAGGTAACAAATGAAGAGCTCGAAAGAGCTGTATACTATCTTAAAGAATCAGGCTTCACATCAAGAGAAATTGGCGTGTATATAATGTATGGACTTCCTGACCAAAGCATTGATGAGGTAAGGGCTGGTGTCAATTTTTTGAAAAAATTGCAGGTTCGAATTCATCTTACTGAATTTTCTCCTATTAAAGGCACCTACTACTGGAGAGAATTAGTAAAAAAGGGAATTATCTCAGAAGATTTAGATCCTCTTCTTACGAACAATTCGATTTTCTTTGAGATATTCTCCATTTACGACAAATCTGACATCGAAAAGCTAAAAATTGATGTGAGCCGATTCAATCTGCTACTATAAAAGTGCAAATACATTAAATTTTATACTTGAAAAAAGATGGAAATTATCTTTTTTTTTGCCACGAAATTAGAGTGCGAGGAACTTTTAAGAGAGATTTCAAATAAACAAGAGTTTTCTCTTAAAGGCATACCCTTAATTAAAGGTAAGTTAAAAAACAAAGATATCCTTTTATGCATATCTGGTATTGGCAAAATTAATGCCTCTATAGCTTCTGTTCTTATCTTTGAAAAATTTCCCATTAGTAAAGCTATTGTGGGTGGTGTAGGAGGAGCCTATCCTTCGTCAGGACTTAAGATAGGAGAAATTGTAGTAGCTGAAAGGGAAATAGATGCTGATGAAGGGCTTCTTATAGAATGTAGTGACCATGAAAGCTCTTTTTTATTTTTTAATAAAGAAGAGATAAATCTTCATATACCCTCTTGCTGGAAAAATCAAAAAAAAGGAACCTTTCTTACTGTCTCCGCCTGCACAGGAAATACGAAAAGAGCTAAGTTTCTTGAGAAAAAATTCAATGCTATTTGTGAAAACATGGAAGGAGCTGCTATAGCAAAGGCTGGTCAATTTTATAACATTGCTGTAACAGAAATCAGAAGCATTAGTAATGAGGTAAAAGATAGAACTCAACTTTTAACCAATGAAGAAGTAAAAAGCACAGCATCAATTTTGCAACAAATAATTATAGATAGCATTAACTCTCTCGACTAAATACTTTGATTATAATTCTATGCGGATTGAAAATCTTTTATTTGAGCAATTATGTTTCTTACACTCTCTTTTAATTTTTTATATTCCTCACCTGCAAAAGAGAGAAAATATTCATAGTGTTTAAGCGCTTCTAATTTTTTGTTTAATCTATAATAAGTTACAGCAAGGTTATAATGAGTTTCTGGGTTTTTTTCATCAAACTGCAGAGCCTTTAAAAAATATTCTGCGGCCTTACCTAACTCTTGTTTATTAAGATACAAAAGCCCTATGTTTGCATAAGCTAAAGCAAAGGAACTGTCCAAACTTATTGCCTTTTCAAATTGGCTGAGAGCATCATCGAACTTATCGAGATAAAAAAGAGTAAGACCATAATTATTGTATAACTCTGGAGCATTAAATCCTTCCTCAATTAGTTCTTCGTAAATATTGCAAGCATCAATGTAATCTCTATATCTTAGAGATAAATTTGCCTCTTCTAATCTTTCCTCGAAGGATTTTTCCTTTTCCATAACTCAAATTATAGCAAATTTATTGAGGTTTTGTATACATATACCAGGGTTTTTCTGAAGGTCTTTCTATTCCACAAAGTTTTGCTACAGCATCATTTATCTGATTAGCATTAAAAGGTCTTATAATAACATTATCTACAAGTTTATTTTGAATAAGATTGACAACCTCTTGTTTTGATGCATCTGCTGAAAGTATTAAAAGAATTTTAACCTTTGTTCTTTCTCTGACCTTCTGCAAAACAGGAACAGTGCTTTCTCCATCCACAATAGAATCAATTATAAGCACAGAAAAATCTACTTCTCCTTCTAATATTTTCTCGAGCTGATAAATATGGTCCACATATTGAGCTGTGATTGCAGTTAGATCTTTTAAAGCCCAATTGATCGCGTGTGCTATATCCTTTTTAACACATACTAAAACTTTCTTTTTCATCCTGTTCCCTCACTTAAAATTTTTCTTAAAAATAATAATGCTTTCTGTACTCCCTCAGTTTTTAAAATTTCACTAAACTTCGATACATCAATTATATAATAGTTTCCCTTTTTCTTAATAGTAACTATAAAAGCCTGTAAGAAACCTTTTTCTGAAAGTAACACTTCGATTGCAAAATTCTCTCCTGAGTTCCAGACAGAAAAACATTTTAAATATAATCCTTCTTCAACTTTAAACTTATACTGAGACCCTCAAGGACTGGACATGCCAAAGGTGTAGAGGTTAAACTCCTTGCATGAGCGAGGAAAACTTTTACATGGAGGCATGAAATATGAAACAGAGGAGATGGACAGTTGAAGAAAAAGTAGCAATAGTGATGGAAGGGCTCAAAGAGAAAAGGACAGTGGCAGACATCTGTAGGGAGCATAAGATCAGCCAGGCTCTTTATTATCG
>CAKZQH010000026.1 GCA_937139565.1 uncultured Nitrospiraceae bacterium
CTTCGAGGGTTCAATGACCCAGGTGAAATGGAGTTCTCCTGCCTGTCCAACTTTAACGGGTAAAACCCGCTTATATAAACTTTATAACACAAATTCTTAGTAGGAGGGATATATGAAGTCCTCGTCTGGAGGACAAATCCTTAAATTCTCCTTTAATTCTGTTAAGGGATGTACCACGTTAGAGACACTTACTGCACACTTATTGATCTGAGTTTTATAATCTTTGATCTCTGTATTCCCTCACAAGAGAAAATGGCATGATACTTTTGCATCTGTTTTATCAAGTCAGTATAGCGATTGACCCGATCAGAGGGTGCAATGGTCTTTGCTATTGTCCTTGCATCATTCTCATTCAACCTGAGGATAAGGTAGTTTGCAATGGCATTGTATATGGAAGGGTCGAAATCTTTTATCTCCTGTGAGGCAAGCACAAATGAGATACCAAATTTCCTGCACTCCTTAGCCATAGTAGGAATTAGATTGAGTTTAGCTGCCCTGTGCGCCTCATCGAATACAACAGCGTGGGTGATGCTTTGTTGCACACCTCTAATAAACATCTGTTTATAAAGATTGTGCAGGACAAACATTGAGAATGCTTTTTGGAGGACGTCATTCTGTGTCCTATGAATCCTGATGATTACAGGCTTTTGAGAACTAAAAAGACTACTTTCATTAGATGATGTGCTGAAGAATCCGTAATCATTCAGTTCGTCTAATCTCACAAGCAGACCCTTAAGAGCCTTATCCTGTTTTGGATTTTCCTTCAATATGTGATAAAAAGCGTCAAACTGCGGAGTCTGCAAGTTGTCTGTATTTGGATTGTTTATATCCCAGCCTTTATCAAGATAACTTTGTTTCAAGGCCTCTCTTAATGCTCCAAGCTGTATATCTCCTAAGTCCGGAAATATGGCACTGAAAATGTCCCTTAACATACTCACATTGTCAATAAATCCTGTGGTACTACCTGAGTGTACCTGCAGGGGATTGAATCCCAGTCCATTGTAATCGACAAACTGAATCTCATCATGAAAAATATTGGAAAGTCTTTCATCTATGTCGTTATGGTATGAGAAGATTATCGGCACGATACCATTTTCAAACATTTGAGTGCATATATTAATCAGGCTTGTTGTCTTACCCATACCTGGCAAACCTACAAGTAGCAGGTGTGGATTGGCCTTGATGGATATCTTCCAACGGACAGGCTCGGCAGATTGTATATCATCGCCAAGATGAATTAAAACATCTTCGCTGGCTTGGCTCTCTTTAGATGAAATTTCTGCTTTAGGAACTACTTTGGGCAGCTCTTGCTGGGGATGATCTGGGATATCAACATAGTTATTTAAGGTTGTTTTGTTTGAATCTGAAGGCTCAAGATTTTGATCTGATTTTAAATCAATCATTCTCAATCGAGCTGCCCTATCAGGTATATGAGAATCTCCAAATAGATATATCAAAGGGCTTTCATCGAAAGATAATAAAGCTGCCGATTCAGCCTTGTACTCGGGGCAGAAGATGTAGCCCCTATCTCGAATGTCCGAATCAGGAAATCTGTATCGACTACCTTCCGAGACCATCTTGTCTATCTCCCTCATGATGCGGTTATATGCCTCATTAGATAAATGATGTCGCCTTCCTTTGCTTGCATAGAATCTGAGAGCCCTTGCCAGCCTGCAATATCTGATAGCCCTCTCTAAAGGCGATGCCTTTTCGCTATAAAGGTCTTCCCAATTTTTTCTCGTGGCCTTTATCTGTTTGGTAACATAATCAATCAAATCAAGAGACCTTGCTGTTTTTAGCGAACCACGATATTTGACTTCCACAAAGGCAAACTGAAGTCCACCCTTACTCATAGCAGTGACATAGAGCAAATCAGCCCTATTATTGCTATCATTGCTGTTTAACAAATAGGGCACCTCATCAAGAGGGACAAAAAAGCCGTTTTCAAGTGAGAGCCAAGCCTCATTATCTGACTTAGCCATCCTACAGTTTGCATGTACCATAGACAGAGCTATCAACTCATGCGGTTGATTGCCCTGTCCGGCAAGCCTCATGGCTAATCTCCCGCTCAGAGACTTTAATTCATTAAGGAGAAATATACAGTTAGCAGGACTGGCACTTAATCCCATGTCTGTAAGTGAAGTGTCCAGCAGATTTGAGATTTCATCTAGATTTGCCGTTGAGGTGACCATTTGTAAAAATCCCAGGTCCTCTCTCTCTGGCACACAGTCAATAATGTATGCCTCGAAGACCTTTGGTTTTTCTCTGGGCGAATCAAAATACTCTATGCCAGCATTCTTATCAATCGTTATTATCCAGTCACTTAAAGAATGTAGGGTTCTGATGGATTCTTCTTTTTCAGGCGGTATTTCTGTCATCAAGACTGGTAGTGAGTCCTCACTGCCTCCGATGTTGAGTGCTGTGATCTTCATGAGCCGAGATTGGACCTTAAGCAGTCTTTCAGTCAGAGCCCTTGAAGCAGGGTGTTTTTCGCCCTCCTGAATCTGAGGAAGGTATGTTCTCCATCGAGGAGTAGGTATAAAGGTAAAGTCCCTCAGCAGACAAGGATGCAATCCGAATGTTTCTATTGGAGAACTTGAGGTGAGTTCGTTCGATGGGACTGCCACCACCTTTGATTCAAAGGTATCAAATGCAGTAGCAATATGGGCTGATATATCAGGATGAGTGATACTTCTCTTAGCCCATTGAAGTCTGGGAACAGGGATGTTACCATCTCTCAGTAGGTTTTCAAATATCCAGACGTCCTGTGAGGATACGCCTGAACCTGTCCTCCGCCGTTGAGAAACCATCTGAAAAAACCTGCCTGTAATGTCTATCTTCTCAGATGCAGGATATAGATTGAGCATAAAGTTTATATCAGATTTGACATTTAGGGACTCATCATCGTCCTCTTTAGCCTTTTTTAACCTCTCAATTACAGTGCTCAAAGCCTTGCCAACAGTCATTCCATCACCAGGTCTGAGGGCATGGATGTGTATGGTCCTATACTCAGGATGAAGGATAATATAGCGATGTATCTCCTCAGCGAGTGCATCAGATGTTGACTTGCCCACTGTCGGAGCAATTTCCTCCTTACCTTCTGATAGTACCCTTGCAAGCAGTGCGATAGTTGCCTTTGGTTCTCTGTCTCTATCTGAAACCATTGCTACAGCGTGGAAACCAAGCGTATCGCCAAAGATAAAGGTTTCATTATCTCTAAAGCCTGGTAAGAAGGCTGGATAGTAGGATCCATCTAATATCCTGCATGCATCCAGTATATTTTTAACCTTAACATTAGGTTCGTAATCGTATCTGAAGTACGCAAGCATCTGGTCGTAAGCGCTGTGCCAGGCTATTGTAATTGGATGGAATGGTAGAACAATCAATCCAATCATCTTATCGGATACTGACCTAACCTCAAGTGTATTAATTAAAGCCAACTCTGGATTGTTACTCTCAGATGCGGCTAGCCAGGCATTTACGTATTCATCAAGCTCGTTCTTTGATAAACAGATACAACCAAGCATGCCCTTATATTCACCAATGAGCCTTTTAAGAGCTAAAGAGGCCCTCACCAGTCTCTCATTATGGATGTCACAGGGGATAAATTTTAAGTCACCTGCCAGTGTACCATCCGATCTCACTCTGACCATCCATCTCCCGATAACTCCATCCTTGCCTATCCATTCTCTCTCAATCCTGGAGATTAAGGGTGGGCAATAAACCTTTGCACTCTTACCGCCATACCTGAAGGCAATGAAACCTTTGGAGTCCTTTGAGAAATTTGCAGGGTTTGAGCAGGCTGCGATAAAAACCTCCTTATTTTCAATCTGTATTGCGCCTTCAATAAGAGCCCTCACTGTTCTTGCAGAGCTCTCAGCCTTCGAGTCACCAACCTCTCCAAATTTGATCAAAAACTCCTCTGTATTTGCCTCGATATTAGATTTCCCAACCACTGTGATTTGAATCTTAGCCTCAAACAGAGCAGACTCTTCAAATTGAAAATCATCTCTCCTGAAGGTACATTTCTGAATCTCTTTGCCGGAGTGAGAAAGCGTTTTCTCTGATAATATCTCCTCCGATTCTCCAGCCATGACAGCTATATTGTATTGCACTACATCTCTGTTTAATCTCTGTGGAATTGATCTCCAGCGAACCTCAAGTTTAGCCTCCTGATTCAGATTAAACTCCAGCATTCCTTGATTGTTGAGTCTCAAGCCAGACCATGAAAGAGGCTTGCTTTGTTTTCCACGCCAGGGAATAATCTCAATGCGCTGGATGTCTTGCTCGCTGAAGATGCCAAACTGAAGTTTATTGAGCCAGAGCTCTGGTTTATTACTCAGATCACTCATTGCCTCCTTGATGGGTTTACTGATTGCTGATCTTAGAAAGTCTGCGAAAGAGATTTTCTGCTGGTGAGTTGGATTTATAAGCAACAAACTGCTTATCATTTCCTCAACTGTAAGGCTTGAGCGATTGCTCAGGAGTAATCGCTGTACCAGAATGAGTGACTTATCAAGGTCATCATCATTTGGATAGTTATCTATGTACACTGGCCAGAGGGAGAGTATAGCTAAGGCAGAGCCAATGGATAGATTGTCAATGCACTGGCTGTAAAACTCAAACTCCCGCCAGGGTGAGACTGTAGTAATCCTCCGAGACTTTGAGACAGCTTTCTTACAAAAGCCCTTAAAGCCCTGTGGAATTATCCTTTGAGTCTTTTTTATTGCAGTCTCGAAAAGTTCTCTCTCTACAATCTCTCTTCCTGCACTGTAAATACCATCTAAGCCAGAGCCTGCGCTTGAGGTATCAATCAGCAATAATACTGCATCTGACTTATTCTCTCTCATCTCTACAGCACGGTCGGAAGTTATTAGACGACTTGATAAATCGCACCTATTAGTTACACCATATACCTGCCATCCCTTGATGATGAATCTCTCGTTCTTACATAGAGATAAAATTATCTCTGGAAGCAGACATCTTACATAAGCCATTGCTCCCTTTTTCCATGGTTTACCAAGCAGTTGCTGAAATGCGTCCTTTAAGATATCGATCTGAAACTCAGTGAGCATCTTAGTCTCCCTTTGCCCTGTATCTCTGCCTGAGTAGCTTCATGGACTCTGCATCATTTACGCCTATGAGCAATCCAAGATCCCTGAGCCTCCGCTCCAATAGTTGCTTGTTTAAAGTGAGCAGTTCCTCTGAGATAGACATACCAGGCGGAGATTCAGCCACATAAAGACCGTATCTGTCTTTTAGAATCCTTAAAAAATCGCTGAAAGATATAGTTCTACCGGCATTCCCCTGAGCCGCCTTGCGTAAATGACGATGGACGAGAAAATCGAGCATTGTATTTGAAAGTATAATAGATTGAACATCTACCTTTGTCTGTTTACCGCCTATCGTTCGTGTTGCCTTTCTCCTCATTGCAAGTCCATGAGACTGGTCAACCATAAGACAGGAATTAAGCGCTTTGGAGTATTGAGACATTTGAATATCTCTGGACATGATCTTACACAAAGCCTCTGCAAGCCTGGTAACTGGATTGCCGTTTTGTAATAGTATCTCTCTGACCGCCATTGCCTCATTATCAATTGCCTCAGTATCAGTATCTTGTTCACTTAAGAACCTTGCAATCTCGTAACATTTTTCATCTAAGTCATTGAGAAGACTGTCAGCGTTTTTATGTTGACCTTTATATATGGAGCCAAGAAGGTTTATAAAATCTGTGGCATCAGGTGCTTTAGAGGGAAGATTATTGCGAAAATGTCTGTTCACATTGACCCTGTCATCCAATATCCTGAGGCACATCATCACAATAGCAAAGCGCTCAAATCGCCGCATAAACTCTGACATTGACTCCTCTGAGAGAGCTCTAAGTCTTTTGTTGTTTCCAGATGAGCAGTCAACAAAAAGTGGTACAGGAGTCTGCTCGTGCCTTGTTGGCAGCATACCTGTCTGCTCCCAGCTTAGAAGCATATGAACAGTGGATAGATAGATGTTTGTAAGGTTCAGACAGAGACAGGATTCAAGCATTTTTAGAAATGCCTGACGGGGTATGGTGCTACCATAGGCCTTAATGAATACGTTAATGTCCTCTCTGAAATGCTCTGTAGCCTTTACGGCAATAGGTCTTTGATTTGGAATTGTTTTTGCACCATCTCCTCCTTTTGCTCCCTGAGGTGCTGATCTGCATTCCTGAGCCATCCTTATGATAAGAAGCTCATCAATACCTATGTCTTCTCCCTCTTCCATGAAATGATCACTCGCCAAGTCAGCAATATTTCCCTTTATAGTCATCTTTCTACCAAAAAGTCTGAGCATGGCGTTTTCAACAAAACCTGCAGCAGTCTTAAAGTGGCCTTTACTCTGGTTTTGGACATTAATGAAATCACCATCTTCTTGATTTACCAGTATAGCAGTTATCATCTCAGGAACATTGCGAAGATGTGCAACTTTATCTGGTAGATCTATCCAGCTTGCCATGTAGTGCGTGGGGAAAACCCTCTGCACCTGCTCTGAGCGTCCTAAGGCATGGTTTTTATTTTCAAGGCAGAAGGTTAGAAGCAGATCACCAAGTATTGCCTTTCCAGTGTCTGAATCAAACCCTTGAAACCAGTTCTCTCTCGAAGACAGCTTCTCAGCAATATCCTCTATCGTCGGCGGAGAATGAGATAATTTACCGCTGTCATCCCGCCGCAATCTCCCAAAGGTCTCACGAAAATTACCCTTACCACGCCTTTGTCCCCATCTAAACATATAGAGAACCGCAGGTAACAGTGCTCCAATTGAAAAATCTTGAGGTGTGAAAGGCAGGGCAGGCGAATAGATGGATGTCCAGAGCCTTTTCAGAGTGGCACTGCCAAGATTTTCCTCAAATACTTGTCTTAAGTCCATTTACTGACACCATCAAGCAATCTGGCAAACTATCAACTGTTTGCCATTATGAATTTTTACCTCGACGCAGTAAATATTTTCCTCGTCTGCTGGGTTCCATACAAATATCTGTCTGCTGTCCTCCTGAGCAAGCCTTTGGGTAAATATGGAGAGGTTGGCAAATATATCCTCGGAGGCTGCATCTGTGAGCTGAACGCCATCTTTTAATTCCATTAGCACATAGAATAGATCATACCCAAGTATCAGGCTCTCATAACTACCGTCATCATATTTATAAGTGAGTTCAATATTAGTATGAAGCCTCTCAAGATAATTGTCATTATCAGGAAGCACAGGCTTTAGGGAGAATCGACCATAGGGCTTTATGGTCCAGAAAACACTCTCCGTTACAGTTCTTGGTAAAATCTTTATTGGGATTGTATCGTATTCATAGGCAACAGCAGGAAGGTCTTCAAGCTTAGAGATACCTCTGCATAAATTATCACGAATCTTTTTAATCTCATCATCAGTTTTAAAGGGTAGCTCTCTGAACATTCTAAGATACTTGCCTCTTGCAAGCCCATAGCCGCCCTCGTTGCCATCGGTGATCACAGAGAAATCCTTATCGGTCCATTCAAAGTACATCCGTCTCCTTGCCGATGCTAAAGTCAAATCAGGATACTGGGGAGGCATTCCACTCTTTCGTACTCCCTTGCCGAGAAGATATCGATCTATCTTAGGATGAGATTCAAGGGCAGGATCAAAAAGGGTGAGTTCTCTGAGTAGTTCACCCTGCCGGTGTGATGAGCGAGGGTCGAAAGCCCGGTCGTAGTATTTTTCCTTGCATATATCCGGATCCGCATGGATATCAGTGCAATAATGTACACCGAATAGAATGTAGGAAAGCGCTGCCCTTAATTCCCTTGTGGTGATGTGAATCTCACCCCTTTGATGGACTGCCTGAAATGCCTCATAGAGCCTTGTCTTGAGTGTATGTGCCATTTCCTGCTGGTTAATAAGTATATCGACAACCTCCCATATATGGCAATCTTTGCTGCTTGAGCAGGACTTGCACACATTCCATTGGCTTTTCTCGCCCAGTAGCCTATCGATGAGCTTATCCAGGAAATCAGTGGTGATAGCTTTTTTTGTTTTATCAATATTTCCTACAAGGGAGCGGTAGTTGAGGTCAATGAAACGATAGTTGCTTGGCAGGTTAGCAAAATTACCATTCAGCGCATCCTGAAGTTGGCCAATCAGGGGTGAGTCAAACTCACATTCATAAAGCCATGCTTGCAGTGGTCCGCTGTTAATGGCAAGGAGATGCACCAGATTTGGCGGTGGATTGCCCTCGATAAAAGGCTTGAAAAATTCATTTAAGAGCTCTGTAGCTGATCTGCCCTGATATGATGCTGAGCCATCTAAGTTTGCCCGCACTCTGAGGCCATCAGGCAATGTGAAATCCCAGAGCCTTTTTGATGAGTGCTGAAGTGGAATCCCAAGATTTTTCGCAAGGTTTTGCAGAAAGGCGGTTTTCCCGTCTCCAGCATTACCACAAAGTATTACGAGATTCACCTTTCTGTCCCTTATGTCCTTAAGAATAGCCCGATCCAGATTGGTCTCCACATAGGTCTGTATCGCAAAGTCCGAATCAAGACCCCTAGTTTCATCATTTCCATACCTGGAACCCGGATAACTCCGGAGAATATTCTTTAGCCATGGAACTTCTTGAGGGGTAAGCTGTTGAACAGATCTCTCCTCTGTGGATGTCTGATCGAAAAAGTCTCTTGCTTCATAGCCATTTTTGAATCTCTGCGATTTGTCTGGATTTACCGCCCTATTAAAGAATGCTACCAATTTGGGATATTCAAATTTCTCAGAGTCCCTGTAAAATAGACCTTTTTCCTTATCTATCACTCCGCCGTGTGAAAAGGGCTCTCTATTGAAGAGAACATGATAGAAAGAGGCTGCCAGAGAGAAGATATCATCAGAGGCATCAATGGACTCTCTGTTTTGCACAGATGGAGAGCAGTAAAGCGATGTGAATATCTCAGGTGTACTTCCGATACGCTTAACAGAGTCATAATCAATGATGACCACATCACCGCCAGATACGATAATATTCTTTGGAGTCACATCGCCGTGCACAAAGCCAGCCTGATGTAACCGACCAAGGGCATCACACAGACTTTTGAGCCACCTTGTGAGCATGGTTTCAGTAGATACCTCACTTATCTCCTCAGCATAAACTTCAATCCGGCCTGTCAAATCAGAAAGCGGTATTCCCTCGATCCATTTCATTAAAACAGCAAAATTATCCGCCCGCCACTCTGAGGCTATTTCGTAAATGAACGCAAGATTGGGATGACTGATATGAGACCTGATTTTTTTGTAAGCCTCCAGTGAACGCTCTGCATCCAGTCTATTACTGATAACCTTAGCGACAAAGAAGCCGTATTCAGTGTTGTCATCTCTATTGATTTGAACAACCTTGAAGGTAGTGCCAATGCCGCCTGAGCCTAATCGACTTACTATTCTGTAATAGTTTCCTCTGAAGACTATTATCCTATCTTCATCCCACAGATGCACTGGTAGCGATTCAGTGGATGTTGTTTTGAGGGGTAATTTCAAATTCCTTAGATCATCGATTAGCTCCCTGAGAGACTTTCTCTCATCAGGGTTTTCAGTCATGCCTGCTTTTATGATTTTCGATGCCTCTGAACAATTTTCTTCACTGAAAAGCAGAGATAGCGACTTACACAGGGAATAGATGTCTGATCGAGCATCTGCCAGAGCAATACCACCTTTCTTTACCTCAGGTGCCGCATAATCATCTATATCGATCCCTGAGAGGTATGGACTGATTGTTAGATCAGGAAGTTTAGCAAGCGTTAGTTCAGTAAATATAGGTGTTGACAGATTTTTGATTTTGATGTTTGTGGGATTAAGCTTCCTGTGAAATATCGTTGGATAACCCGCTTCTTTAGGATTGTGTAATTCATCCAGACCCTGTAAACAATTGATTGCTATTTTAATCCTCTCATCGCAGGATACGGATTTATCTAACGCAATCTCTTCGAGAGTTGGTGCGGAGGGGTCAACAAAAGAATAAAAGTATATCTCTCCTTGATAACCCTTTGCCTCCTGAAATGAATCCATCAACCTTGGGAGATAAGGTGACTTTTGGAGCTTATTGATAATTTCAAACTCCCTCTTTGCAATCTCAAGGGCATTTTTTTCATCAATAGCTGAGAGATCAAAGACATTTAGGATTACCCTGTCTCTCGTTGAAATATGGATTCCCTTATAGACCCTGTGAAAGAGGTTATCCTTCGGTGATATAAGTTCAAGATTTGTAACACCGCAGAAGGTTCTTATATCGTCTGATACAGGAAATAATGTGATTGGCCTTAGCACAGAACAGGCTTTCTCAATTAACTGGTCGTCAAGAATGGTTATATCTTTTATATTTAAGAGCTTCTCCCAATCTCTCAGACTGTGTATCGAAATGCCTTTAATCTTAGACTTGTCTTCAGTAATGTTTAAATCACCCTTTTTAGTAAGAAGCATCCTACCTTCAACCACAGGCGCATCGATTGAATGCCTCCTAAGCTTGCCAGCTACCCTTTTAACCTTGTCCTGAAGACGCTCCAACTCAGAATCGACGATTGCACTATTCTTTTTAATGTATGTGAAATCCCAGTGTTTTATCTCAATTACAAATAACCCTGATGGACCGATCACCAGAAGATCGATTTTATCAGATAGGCCAGAAGAGTCAAAGGAGAAGAGGAGATTGGAAAGGAGAATAAATTTACCATCGCCGGATTTTGAATCTAACTTCTTACGAATATACTCAATTGCCTCTTTTTCGCTTACATTGGCATATACCCCACATTGGATATGCTCGACCTTCATCCAGTCCTCATTTTTAGAAATTAATAATTACTATATTCTACATTATTTTACATTTAAGTAAAAAAACATACAACATGC
Source organism: uncultured Nitrospiraceae bacterium (assembly GCA_937139565.1). Taxonomy (GTDB): domain Bacteria; phylum Nitrospirota; class Thermodesulfovibrionia; order Thermodesulfovibrionales; family Thermodesulfovibrionaceae; genus Thermodesulfovibrio. The sequence continues at coordinate 10,876 of CAKZQH010000026.1, forward strand.
AATTAATCCTTGACCACTATAATAATTGTTACATGCCTTTCCATCGGCATATTAACTTTTGGCTTTTATAAAAACAATGTTGCATTAATCTTTTTCAGCATTCTTGGAATTCTTATAAGTTTTCTGCTCTATGAAAATACTAAGAGTGCAAAAGATATTTATGAGCCTGGTTATGAAGGAGAAAAAGTGCTAAAAGAAAAGTTACATAGTCTTCTACCAGATGATTATATTGCATATTTTGGCTTTCCACTGAGCCATGGACAAGATATTGACTGTGTGTTACCAGGACCTTCAGGATTATATGTTATTGAAGTTAAAAACCATGTAGGCGACATCCGATACTCTGACAATGGGTGGGAGCAAATAAAAATAGGACGCAGTGGAAACACATACTACGGAAATCTAAAAAATCCAAGCGGGCAGGTTTTAGCAGGTATATCTGAAATTAAAAAACACCTTGAAAGTAAAGGTATAGATAATTTTATAAACGGTGTTGTTGTTTTTACCAACCCGGCTGCTAATCAAATTATTGAAAAAGGCCCAAAAAACAGTCATGGTTTGTAAAATAGATGAAATTGAAAACTGCATAAATAATAAAACCCAACCTCATCACTAGGAACTTAAAAACCACTGTAAATCAGTGATTTATCATCTACCAATTAGTCTACATGCCATCTAAGCTATTTTTAAACCATCCGATTTTCCTCTAACTGTTTATATTTTCCTCCTCCCTTGTTATCTCATTTGCGAATCTGATCATCTCTCTTCGTTCCGCTCTATTCTTGCAATTAGAACCTCTCTCCCTTT
>CAKZQH010000027.1 GCA_937139565.1 uncultured Nitrospiraceae bacterium
AAATGAACATCAATAGCTCGGCTCCATGAATAAAGTTTTTCTTCATCCCACAATGCCTTTTTAAGCTCCTTTTTTGTGATCACTTCACCCCTGCGAGATATCAGATAGCAGAGCAAATCAAATTCCTTTGGTGTAAGGTTTATATTTTTTTCTCCCTTCTTCACCACCCTCTTTTTAAAATCCACAAAGAGCTCTCCTATAGTCACCTGTCCACTGCATGAGTTCTTACCTCTCCTGAGACATGCTTTAATTCTTGCGATTAATTCCAGTGTTTCAAAGGGCTTCACCACATAGTCATCGGCACCTATCTCAAATCCTTTTATCTTGTCATAAACTTTATCCTTTGCTGTGAGAAAAATTACAGGTATCTCTGGCATTTTGTCTCTGATTTCTCTTAGGATTTCATAACCATCCTTCTCAGGTAGCATAATATCAAGAACTACAATGTCCATATCTTTGAGAAATTTCTCTCCCTCCTGCCAGTTAAGAGCCGTAAAAATCTGAAAACCATAAAGTTCGAGATTTACTCGAAGAATTTCCAGTATATCTGGGTCATCATCAATTATTAAAACCTTTGGCTTAGACATGTTTTTTCAGTGTAAAATAAAATGTGCTTCCTTTTCCAATCTCGCTTCTCACACTAATTCTGCCTCCATGGGCTTCCACTATTGCACGGGCAATGGTAAGCCCTAAGCCTGCGCCAGTAGAGAGTTTTCCCTTATAAAATTTCTCAAATAACCGTGTCTGTTCTTCCTCTGGAATACCCGGACCCTTATCCGTTATCTCCACTAACACTTCATCCTCTGAGTCTCTAGCAGTTACTGTAATTTTTTCTCCAGTTGGGCTGAATTTGTATGCATTGTACAGGAGATTGTCAATTACCTGCTTTATTTTTTCAGAATCGCAAATAGTTCTTAATTCTTCAGATACCTGAACTTCAAAAACTAAGTTCTTTTCATTGTTCTGAATAATGTCTTGTATACTGTCTTCAATAATATCCCTCAGATATACTTCTTCCATTGTAAAATCAACCATTCCTGCTTCAATCCTTTCAATGTCAAGCAGATCATTAATCATTCTAGTAATCTTTTTCAAATTTCTCTGAATGATAGAGAAGACCTGATTTAATCTTTCATCATTAACTCCACTCTCAACATTTTTCATTACCTGACTTAAAAAATCAACAGCACCTCTTATGGATGTGAGCGGAGTTCTAAGTTCATGGGCAATGGATGCTACAAATTCTGACTTTCTTTTATTAAGTTCTTCAAGTTTTCTGTTGGTTTCATACAGCTCACGGGTTGCAGATTCTATTTTTTCTCTTAGTGAGGCATGATAATTATGGAGTGTCTCTGCCATACTTCTAAATTGAAGCCATATCTCACCGAATTCATCTTTTGTTTCAATAAGGGCTACCTGAGGAACTCTTCCTTTTTGAAAATCCTGTATAGAATTTTTCATTTTTTTTAAAGGGTTAAGAACCGTAGATTTCATAAATATAAAACTAACAAGCACTGTCGTGGCAATTGTAATAAACATTATGAGATTGAGCCTTTTTTTGTTAGCTTCAATAGCTTTTAGAGTGGTCTCAACAGGGATGAAAATACTAATAGCACCTCTCAAATCACCTTCTCTGTATCCCTGTTTCTTATGACACTGAAGGCAGGAACTCTCAATATAAAGGGGTATGCAATATCTAAAAAATACTCTGTTTTCTGTATTCCAAAGTCCGAAAAATTCATTTACACTCCCATTTTCAAAGAGTTTAATAGCTTCTTTTTCAAACTCATCCGGCGCATTATGAGGATTTAAGTATCGAATACTTGTTACCTTGAATATGTAATTACTCTCCCTTTCAGCCAGAGCTGAAAATTCTCGAGTTGCAAGGGCAGGATTTTTAAGAACATAAAACTCACCTTTACTATCCTTTATCTCATTTTTTATCCCCAACTCCGTTAAATAAGGATTGGACTGACCTGCTATTTTCTTTGGAACATAAACACCTCCGTAATCAGATATCCACTTTCTCATGAGAAAAACCTGTTTAGCTATGACTCTCCCTTCATTTTCCAACTGATTCATTATAAGATTTTCCTGATTTTTCTGAACTATGTGAAAGGATACAAATAGTAGAATTCCTAAGGTAATTACTATAAAAATTGCGAATTTTGTGAATAGATTGAAATTCATAAATTTCATCGAAACACCCTTTTTTTATTGTAAATCATTCATCCAAAAGCTTTCACTGAAACTATAAAAATTTACAAAAAATTTACACATTTTTTACTACTCATTTACTTTTAAAAATATTAAACTCAAACAAATAAAAGGAGGAGGGCAATATGGCATTGAAAAGAAAATACGGCTTGTATGTTGTAGGAGTTGTGATTGCCCTTTTTATAATCTCCATCTCAGTGGGTCTTTTTGCATACACAGATGCTCCATCCTTCTGCGTAAGATGTCATGTGATGGAAGAGCAGTTTATAAGTCTAATGAAAGGAGGACTTCACAGCACTCTCAACTGCGGAGACTGTCATCTACCAAAAGACAACAAATTCAGATACTACTACACTAAAGGTACAGACGGAGTAAGGCACCTGTTAGTTTATCATTCAGGAAAAGTACCCGATAACATTACTGCTCGACATGGTTCTAAGGAGATTATAAGGGAAAACTGCATTCGCTGTCACAGCTCAATGGCTCCTATGCTGTCAGGGCAAACAAACTGCTGGGACTGTCACAAAAGAACAACCCATCGTTTAACAGGTACGAGAGAAACAATTTAAATCAAAAAGGAGGGAGTTAAAATGATTTATTTGAGAGTTTTTGCCATTCTTTCAATCTGTTTCCTCCTGCTCATCGGATGTAAGCCACAGAAGGCTGAGCAGTACAAGGTTACTCAAATTGGGGAGAAAGAGTACGAACCTGCTGTATGGGGACAGAATTTCCCGGTGCACTATGATATGTACAAGGCTTCAGCAGAGCCAACACCAGCAGGAAAAAGTAAGTATAAGAAAGGGTGGGACACGGACAATGTTATGTATGACAAGCTATCTGAGTTTCCATTCCTTGCTTACATCTATCAAGGTCTTGGATTCAGTATATACTACTTTGAACCTCGTTCTCATTATTACAGAGTAATTGATGTTCTTGATGCTGACCCTTCAAGATACAAACCTGGGGGAGTTTGTCTAACCTGCAAAACTCCGTATGCTCCAGAGCTTGAGGCAAAGCATGGACTTGCCTATTATCAAACACCTTTCAGGGAAGCACTGAACTGGATTCCAGAAAAACACCAAAAACTTGGTGACTCCTGCACTGATTGCCACAATCCAAAGGATGCCTCTTTAAAAATTAGCAGAGAATTCACTCTTGGAAAGGCCCTTCAGACCCTTGGAGTTGACCGTAATAAGCTAACTGTAAGGGATATGCGCTCTCTCGTATGCGCGCAGTGTCATGTTACATATGTGATTCCAAGAGACAAAGACATGAAACCGACCGGAATCTTCTTCCCTTGGCAAGGAAGTAAAGTTGGTGAAATTTCTATTGAAAACATAATTAAAGTTTTAAAAAGTGATCCTTCATATGGTGAGTGGAAACAGGCACCAACCGGATTTAAGCTGGCATTCATAAGACATCCCGAGTACGAGCTTTTTACATATAACTCGGTTCACTATAATGCTGGTCTTTCATGTTCAGACTGTCACATGAATTTTATTAAGAAGGGTTCATATAAAGTCTCGCAGCATCACATAATGAGTCCGCTAAAGGCTGATATGAAGGCATGCTTGCAATGTCACAGTCAGACTCCTGAATGGCTAAAAAATCAGGTTATTGCTATACAAGATAGAACCATTTCACTAATTAATCGTGCTGGCTGGCAGGTGGCAGTTACAACTAAGCTCTTTGAAATAGCCAACAAAGCTGCTGAAGAGGGTAAGAAGATTGATCAGAAAATCTACGAAAAGGCTAAGGATTTTTATCTTGAGGCAATTTACAGGTTAATCTTTGTAGTAGCTGAAAACTCCGTTGGCTTCCACAATCCAACTGAAGCTATGAGAATTCTTGCAGACTCCTCTGCTTTTGCATCCAAAGCTGAAGCACTTCTAAGAACAGCCCTTCAGCAGGCAGGTGTAACAGTGCCTGTTAATGTGGAGGAAGAGATTAAAAAAGAACTTCCTAAATATCAGAATAATCGCGGACAAAAGAAGCTAATGGCAAAACCCGAACAGGAATTTAAAGATCCCTTCGGAGTCCAGGCCTATATATCCAAATAAGAAAAAAAGCGGCTTCCAAATCTGGAAGCCGCTCAAACTCACTAATCACCGTAATGGCTCAACACCGGTCCTATGAAAAAGCAAGATCTGGAAGAGGCTATTTCAAATGTGATAGTGTATTTCGGAGTGAAGTGATTTTGCAAGAAGGATAGCATGGGTTACAAAATTCAGGATTCAGACATCGAAATCTCAAGGAACGCAGGTGTCTCTGAAGATGATATAAAACACTGCGTAAAAGTAGCAAAAAAACTTTCGAAATTGCTGAGCGAATCAAATCTGACATTGATATGGATTTAGATCTAAAATTGATTGGTAGAGGCGCATTGTTTCATGACCTTGGTAAGGCAAAGACCCATGAAATAGAGCATGGAAAGATTGATGCTGAAATGGGCAAAGCACTTGGGCTACCAGAGGAGATCACTGCTATAATGGAAAAACATATAAGAGGCGGACTAACAGAAGAGGAGGCAAGGGAATTGGGTCTGCCTGTGAAGGATTATACTTTAAAAACACTGGATGAAAAAATAGTGATTTATGCTGACTGACTTGTGGACATAATCACTGATGGACTTAGCTACAAGATTGTGTATCTTGTATGAGGTATAACAGGCATAATTTCTCTCGTTATTACATTTAAATTGCCATCTAATCCTGATAAAGAAACAGAAAAGCAAGATTGGAAAAAGACATTTGCATCTTTTAAATCAGTGTTATCAAACAGGCTTATCCTTATAACCGCAGGGGTGGAGGCATCAATTCTTTTTGCCTACGGAACTTTTGAGACATTCCTTCCACTGTATTCAATCAAAATCGGGCTTAGCGCATAGGAGGTCGGAGTTTTTCTCTCTGCGCAGATAATCACATTGGCGCTTACAAAACCTGTAATGGGAAGATTCTCAGACAAACATGGTAGGCAACCACAAATTATCTGGGGTGCTATAATCGGTGCAATATGCATTGGAGGCTTTTCGCTTTTTAAATCATTCTTGCCACTGCTTGCACTCAGTATATTTTTTGGACTAAGCCTCTCAATCGTTACATCTGCTACATCAGCATTCATTGCTGATCTAAGTAAGAAAGAAACTCACGGCTCTGCAATGGGAATTTTGGGGTCTGTAATGGATATAGGACATACCTTAGGTCCGCTAATCTCAGGGATTATAGCATCTTATCTTGGCTTGGGTAGAGCATTCTTAGGCGCAGGATTTGTGCTCCTAATTACAGGTTTAATATTCAAAATAAGCACTAAGGCTTCAGATTCTGCAAATTAGAATCAATATGCTACGGTTTTTTTTCCAAAGAATAGGATATCGACTGCTTAAAAAGAGACTCTTCCCCAACATGGGAAGTTAAAATTAGAAAGGACAGGGTATCTACTCCAATTATAGCTCGAAACAATGGTGATCCATGACATCATTAGAATATCTCACAATTTACATGAGAAGATTAGTGGCCAGCGAGCTGATCGAGTAAGAAGCTAACATCCGACTTCATCAATTTAGGGCATATTTTATTTAAAAAAACTAAATATTTAAAAGACTTATACATTTCTCACCCATCTAATATAATCTAATAACTTTTAAACTTTTTAAAGCCGACTCTTGTCTTAATTTTTTTACTAATATCAAAAAGCTCTCTGACAAAACTTGAATCAAAAAATGAATCCTCTCTCCTTTGATTTCTACTTTTATTCCATTATATTCTGAACATAATTTTTCTGCTGTGACAGCATCACGATAAACAAATGACATGGATATATGCAGATTGGTAAAGGATAGAGCGACCTATGAGAGAGCAGAAAATCGCAGATAGGGGATCTCTTAGAGGTTAGCGTATGCATTTTGTCACTGCGAGGCCACGAAGTAGCCGTAGCAGTCACTTTAGTCACTGCGAGGGACTCGATGTCCCGAAGCAGTCTCTGTGAAAAAGCTGCGATTAGGAGATTGCTTCGTCGCTTACGCTCCTCGCAATGACGTTTAGAAGAAAATGTCACTGCGAGGCCACGAAGTAGCCGTAGCAGTCTCTTTCAGTCACTGCGAGGGACTCGATGTCCCGAAGCAGTCTCTGTGAAAAAACTGCGGTTAGGAGATTGCTTCGTCGCTTACGCTCCTCGCAATGACAGAATAGAAAATCCTCGCAATGACACCCATACACTGTCATTCCGAGCGAAGCGAGGAATCTAATTGGGAGTCGTATTGAAATTGCAGAGCCTGTTCCGAGTGTAGCGAGGAACCACACTCGCAATGACAAATAAGAAAATAACTGCGATGTCACATCGAGGGAAAAGGAAAAAAGAGACAGTTAGAAGGAAATCGGATAGTTTAAATATAGCTTAGAGGGCATGTAAACTAATCTGCAAATGATAACTCATTAATTCAAAGAATTTTTTAAGTTTATGGTGGTGAAGTGGGATTTCATTCATACTTTAAAAGATGACGAAAAGGAGCAACCTCCATCTCGTCAGCTTTACCTAAAACCTACTTTTAAGTCCAGGTGACTAAAAAGAATCCCTATACCCTAAACCTTCCAATGGCTGTATTAAGTTCTCCTCCCAATCTCGCTATATCTGATGCTGTCTGGGCTGACTGGTCCACTGCAAGCGATATCTCCTTTGAACCCTCTGCTATACTACCTATATCCTGCGTTATGTGGTCTGTTACTGAACTCATCTCCTCTGTGGCACTTGCTATCTGTTGTATCATGCTCTGTAACTCCTGCGCCTTCTTCAGTATCGGGAGTTAGAATAATATTGTGTCTAATATAGAACAGATAAAGGAGGAGGAATTAAAATGGATCAGCAGACATTTGAA
>CAKZQH010000028.1 GCA_937139565.1 uncultured Nitrospiraceae bacterium
GTCGTTTCTCCTACTTGGACGAAATAAGATTCCTCACTTCGTTCGGAATGACGGTGGAGGAGGAGTCATTGCGAGCGTCAGCGAAGCAATCTCGTCGTTGAGGCGTCTCAGAGACTGCCACGGCCTCTGCGAGGCCTCGCAGTGACATGTGGGGGAGTAAGAGATCCCCTTCCTGCCTTTATTCTCTCCCTCATAGCTCTCTCTATCCTTTACCAATCTCATTAGAACCATGTCTTTCGTTAATCGTGATACCCTCATAGCAGAAAGATTCTGTGCAGAATACAATGGATTAAAACCAGAAATCAACGGAGATAGTATTCATCTTTTGATTCAAGTTTTACAGGTAAAGATTTCTGATATTAGTAAACGAAGCAAGAGAGAATTTGGCTTTAAGAGAGTAAAAGACATTAGACTACATTAGGTGGTAAAGGAAAATATGAGTCTCTGAAATATTCAGTTTTTTTAAATAAAATATACCCTAAATTGATGAAGTCGGGTTAAGCTGAAATTTTGATGGATAAAGAGAAGGTTGTAGTAAATATTTTTTGCCTCTTTTGCCAGCGTGAAAGATTTGATTTCCCGAAGAAGTCTTAAAAATTACTATACCTCTTTCGAACATAGCGAGGAATGAAATTCCTCGCTATATTCGAAAGAGAAGAATCCTTGAAGTGAAAAGGTTTTCATTTTTTGTCAGGTGTAACTCCAGTTAATGCCTGTCCTAAAACTTCCTGGAGTAGTTTTTCGTTTACCTCTACCTTGTGTTTCTTTTTGAGCTCCTCAATGTAATTCGTAAACCATTCCTGCTGTTTTTTTGCTTTTAGCTGTTCAATAAGTCTTGTTTTTATCTGTTCAAAGTCAATGGGTGTTCCCTTTACATCGGTTACTTTAAAAATGTATAGGTCACCTTTCATATTAAGTGGCATACTAACCTGTCCTTTTCTCATAGTAAAGGCCACATTTTCGATTTGGGCGTTAAGCTGACCTTTCTTGAAAAACCCCATGTCTCCACCACTATTTTTTGTTTTTTCATCCTTTGAAACCTCTTTTGCAATTTTTGCAAAATCTTCACCTTTGTTTACTCTTTCATAGACTTTTTTTGCCTCTTCTTCATTTTTTACCACAATCTGACTAAGTCTAACCTCTGTTGGATTTATAAATTGATCCTTATTTTTTTCGTAGTAATCCTTCGCATCCTTTTCGGTAACCTCTTGGACATTTTTTATCTCTTGCTCCAGGAGCATATTAATAAGGGTTATTTTTTTGAATTCTTCAAGTCTTCTTTTAAAATCCTCTGATTTCAATAGGTCTTTTTTCTTCGCCTCCTCGTAAAGGACCTCTCTTTTAATAATTTCATCCTTTAAACGATTAATTCCCTCAGGTGATGCAAGAAATAACTTTGTTTGAGGAGGTAAATTTTTAAGGTCCTCTTCAAGATCCTTTTTGGATAGTTTTGATGAACCTGCCTTAACTATAACTTCATCACTGCCCTTGCTACAAGCAAAAATAAAAGATATGGCTAAAATAATAATAAAAACTTTAAATAACTTCATCATAAACTCCTTTCATAAAATTTTTCTAATTTAACATTTGAACAATTATTTAATCAAACATTCGATTATACACCTTAATGTGACGATAGAAAAATTAAATCCGATTTCAGGTACTTTTAATGTATTCTTTAGTGTCCTTGAGACTTCCAAAAGACTAATTTCTCTTTGATTTCCTGACTTCATTAAGCCCTAAAAATCCTCTTCTCCTCAAAAAACCTTTATTGCGCTTCTTAGTAATACTCCACCTCTCATTTTCTTTGACCTACTACCATTTCAGTATGCCATTTACAGAGCCTTTGACGAAAGGCATCGAAAGAAAGAAGCCTATTTTGATTGTAGCTAAGAATATTGCTTCTCACAATGACTGCGGAAAATGTAACTGCGTTTTTTGATACAAAATTCACAGTTTATATATTTTATTTTAACCCTCTTTAAATGTCCCATTTGGAACAGTTAATTTTTGAAAATGTCCCTATCGGCACAGTTGAGCTTAATATTTTCCATATATATCAAATATTTTTATCTGGCAAAACTTTTGCATTCCTAAAATATTAAGCACACATTTAAGGAGGTGTATCATGGAAAAAATTTTAGTATGCTTCGATGGATCCGAGTGGTCAAAGAAGGCTTTAAATGAAGCGATCAATTTGGCAGAAAAGTTTGGTTCTCATATAACAGTACTTTCAGTCGTGCCAAAGGTTTGTTTCTTAGAGATAGGAGTTGACTGCGCTACCGTAGAGGGTATTTTTAAAGCTGAGGTAGAAGGCAATTTAAAGGCAGCAGAAAAAATTCTTGAGGAAAGGGGGGTGAGAGGAGAAACATTGATTTTAGAAGGTTCACCAGCTGATGTAATCGTTGATTATGCAAAAAATAATTTTTCTCTTATTGTTATTGGTTCCAAAGGAAAAGATGCAACTGAGAGAACTCTTTTTGGAAGTGTTACTCAAAAGGTAGCTGTAAATGCTACTAAATCAGTTTTGATTGTAAGATAACTATTAAATAGGAGGAGATTTATGAAACGACTTCTGGCTTTATTAATTGTTTTATTAATTACTACCATGTTGAATGTGAATGCCTTTGCGGAAGCTCCAAAGGAGCAGAAACAGGATGTTGGGTCTCAACCAACAGAGGCAACTGTTACATTAGCCGTTGATAAAACTAAATTGACCAGCGGTGGAAAGCTTAATATAACTGGTAAAGCACCTGCTGGAAAGGATGTTTACATTGAAGTTTGGGCCGAAGAAACTATAAGAGCAGCAAGGTTAGATGCCGATCCTGATCCAAAAACTGGAAAAAGACCCTATATTTTTTATATGACCGATGACATGCCAGCCTTTTACAGATTAATTGTTCCAGAAAAGTATAAGCCTGTATTGGAGGATGCTAAGGCAAAGGGTGCTAAATGGAGTGTTTCAGAGGTGATAAAAAATACACAAGCAGAGGCAGTTTATGGTTATCCAGCTAAAATCAAAATAGACAGATATCAAACCACACTTTGGGCCAGTATAATTGGTTCAAGAGGAACTCTACTTGAACCTATGGACGAAAAGGAAAATAAAAGAAGGTCCATGCAGTTATTAAAAGCAAGATTTCGTAGTGTTGGAAATGTCTTTTCTTCAAATTTAAAAATTGAAGCAGATGGAACTTTTAAAGCATCAGTAGAACTTCCAGCAAACGCAGCACCCGGTAAATATTTTGTAGTTGCTAAAGTAGATAAGGACATAAAGAGTGAGCCTATTGTTGTAGAGAATTCGGTATCTTTCCCAAGCGTTTATCTGCCAAATGCTGGAAGAACTGTTAATGTATTCTGGCCATTTTTACTCACAGCAGCAATTACAACTTTTGGAGTTTTAATGGGAGCAGGTGGTGGATTTATTCTTAATCCTATTCTTGTTATGTTGGGACTACCTCACACAGTTGTTGCAGGAACAGTTATGCCAACAGTTCTTTTCTCGCAGGGTACAGGAATTTATAACTACTCGAAGATTAAATTTATAAATTGGAAACTTGGAGTAACCCTTGGTCTTGCAATGATGGCAGGAGGCTTTATTGGTCCCAAGCTCACTGAGTTAATTACCCTCGAACAGTATAAATTTCTATTTGGATGGATTCTTATAATTCTTGCTGCTCTAATGTTTTGGCAGACAACGCCTAAGTACCTTGAAAAGAATAAGAAAGAGCAGGCTATTCTTAAAGAGTTTAAGAAAAGAGCTGAAGAAGCCGCTAAGAAAAAAGAGGAAGGAGGTAAATAACAATGAAGATAGAATTTTGGGGACAGGAGTTTAAAGTAAATCTCGCGATTGGAATCCCAGGTGCTTTTCTTATTGCAATTGCTTCTTCGATGTTTGGTTTTGGTGGTGGTCCTTTTATGGTTCCTCTCATGGCTGTTGGTCTTAGACTTCCAATGTATGTCATAGTTGGTAGCTCTCTTCTTGCTATCTTCTTTAATACTCTTATGGGTTCATTCAGACACTACGGATTTGGAAACTTTGATTTAATCTTCTTTTTAATTATGTTTCCAGCAGCAATTCTGGGTGGGTATTTAGGTCCTAAGATTGCAAAGAGACTTAATCCTGTAACTGTGAAGAGAGTTGCGTGTGTGGGTCTTTTAATTCTTGCACTACAATTACTTGGTATATTCTAAGAGAGGTTGAATATGAAAACTTCAGTTTTCTCAAATTGTGGAATGTGTTCAGTTAGATGTCCTATAAAAGTTGAGGTTACTGACGGCAGAGTTACCTGGATAGAGGGTAATCCATATGTTCCTGGCATGGAGGGCAGCCTCTGTGCCAGGGGCTCTGCAGGAATCTCACTTTTATATGACTTTGAACGGTTACAATATCCAATGATAAGGACCGGACCGAGAGGCTCAGGTCAGTTTAAGAGGGTAAGCTGGAATGAGGCCTTTAACTACATAGCTGAAGAGGTAAAGAAAGCGCAGGATAAATACGGTAAAAGAACAGTTGCGCTTCTTGACAGAGGTGCTGGTCTTTTTGGTGAGATGCAGAGACTAATTGTAAGAGGAATGGGCTCACCAAATTATTTTAATCACGATGACTTCTGTAGAAAAAATGTTGACCTTGCATATCAGACACTTATTGGATATGGAAGGCCAGAGGTTAGCTATGATTTTGCTAATACCAAGCACATGGTATTCTACGGAAGAAATGCTTTGGAGGCACTCGGTGTTAGAGAGGCAAATAATATTGTCAAAGCCTTAGAGAATGGAGCTAAACTAACCTATATTGATGTAAGAGTTTCTAAAACAGCTACTAAAGCTACCAAATACTTGCAGATAAGACCTGGCACAGATTATGCGTTGAATCTCGCCCTTATTCATGTGATCTTGAAAGAGGGATTATACGATAAAGATTTCGTCGATAGGTTCTTAAGTGGAATTACTGATTTAGAGAATTTTGTTAAGAATTACACACCTGAATGGGCAGAAAAAGAAACAGGAATACCCGCATATGAAATTATTGGACTGGCAAGGCAGCTCAGCATTGATAAACCAAAGGTTATTCTCTACCCTGGATGGTTTGCTGCAAGAACCAAAGATGCTTTCTACTTTGCTCGTTCAGTAATAATTCTTAATGCTCTCTTAGGAAGCATTGAGCAAAAGGGTGGACTTATTGTTGCTAAATCTCCAAAGGAGGTAGGTGCTAAGGGACTAAACAGTCTTCTTGACAGAATTCCAGCACCTGAGGAAAAAAGAGTTGAAGCAGAGGAAGGAAAGGGTTTTCTGTATGATGGAGCAGGACATATTCTGCATCTATATAGGGCAATTAAGAGAGGTGAACCATATCCTGTGAAGGCTCTTTTTGTGGTCAGATATGATCCCTTTGCTGGAATAACTCATAAGGATATAGAAGAGATTTCAAATGGTTTAGACTTACTTGTAACGATTGATGTTAATTATTCTGCAACTTCATGGTATGCTGATGTGATATTGCCTGAGTCTATATATTTTGAAAGAAGCGATATTATTGGACTTCAAAGAGGTGCAAAACCTGCCTTTGTAATGAGGAAACAGGCTGTTCAACCAATCTATGATACAAAATCTCGATGGGAGATTGTAAAGGGTATTCTCACAGCCTATGGTGCTGGTGAATATATGCCCTATGAAAGCATTGAGGATATCTGGAATTATCAATTAGAGGGCACTGGTGTAAAAATAGAAGACTTTGAGAAAAGTGGTCAGGTTGCTCTTTGTAAGGATGCAAAAATTTACAGCAGGGATGAGTTAAAATTCAAAACCCCTTCTGGAAAAGTAGAGATTCTTTCTGCAAAGATGGCTGAAAGGGAAGTTCCTTACTTCTTTGCATATGAATCACCAGTGAAACCCAATACAGAAGAGGGAGAGTTTAGGCTCGTTTTTGGAAGAATGGCAGTTCACACCCATGTTCAGACTCACAACAATAGATATCTAAACGAGATTGTTCCTGAAAACGAACTTTGGATTAACGATAAGATAGCTTCAAAGTTAGGCATTAAGAATGGTGATTGGGTTGAGGTTTCATCAGGAGATTACACAGGTAAGATAAGGGCTAAAGTAACTCCCTTTATACACGAGGAATCGGTATTTATGTATAGAGGCTTTGAAAATGAAGTTCCTTGGAAAACACGCTCATACGGAAAAGGATTAAATGAGGGAAGGCTTCTCAAGGGCGCCTTTGAACGGATGGCCCATGGAAGTCATACGGGTGCTCTGTTTGAAAATTTCGTAAAGGTTAAAAAGGCGTAGGAGGAGGAAGATGAGCAAGTACTACATATATCAAGACCATGACCGATGCATAGGCTGTTATGCCTGTGAGGTTCACTGTAAATCAAAAAATGAGCTTCCTGTTGGTCCAAGGCTTTGCAGAATAATCGAGACGGATATAAAGTTAATCGGTGGTGTTCCGAGACAGAGATTTGTTTTTATGCCATGCTTTCATTGTGAAGAACCATGGTGCGTGAAAGCATGTCCAACCGGTGCAATGCAGAAGAGGGACAAGGATGGGATAGTTTTTGTTGAAAACTCCCTCTGTGTAGGCTGTAAATCCTGCATTACTGCATGTCCATGGGGAGTCCCTCAGTGGAATCCAGAAACAGGAAAGGTTGTAAAATGCGATTACTGTAAGGATAGAGTTGATGAAGGGCTTAAACCAGCCTGTGTAACAAAATGCACTACAAAGGCCCTTCGTTGGATTACAGCAAAGGAAGCATCTGAAATGAAAAGAGAAAAATTTGTGAAGGATACCTATGCCTCTTTATACTGATAAAGATCTAATTGAAGTTGAGGAAGGTACAAAGATTCTGAAGGGTAGTAATGTGATTATTACTACCCTTGATAGGGTTGTTAACTGGGGTCGCTCAAATTCCCTTTGGCCTCTAACATTTGGACTTGCCTGCTGTGCCATCGAGATGATGGCAGCAGGTGCTTCCCATTTAGATTTAGACAGATTTGGAATACTTTTTAGGGCCTCTCCAAGACAGGCAGACTTAATTATTATTGCTGGCACTGTTACCTATAAGATGGCTCCTATTGTAAAAAGAGTATATGAACAGATGCCAGAACCAAAGTATGTAATTGCAATGGGTTCCTGTGCCTGCACAGGTGGTATATTCAACACCTATAGTACAGTTCAGGGAGTGGATCAGTTTCTTCCCGTTGATGTTTATGTGCCTGGATGTCCACCAAGGCCTGAAGCTTTAATGTATGGCCTCTTAAAACTCAAAGAAAAAATTATGCGCGAGGAAGAAAGATGGGGAGCATGGAGATAGAGAAAATTGATGAAAAAACTTTTGTTCTTCAGATGGGACCCCATCATCCAGCAACACATGGAGTCCTTAAACTTCTTTGTGAATTTGAAGGTGAAAGGGTTGTAAAAATAACTCCTGATGTGGGTTATCTTCACAGGGGAGTTGAAAAACTTGGAGAACATAAAACCTATATTTCTGCAATGACCCTCACAGATAGGCTTGATTATATATCCAGCATGACAAACAACATAGCCTATTGTTTGGCTGTGGAGAGGCTCCTACACATTGAGCCTCCACCAAGGGCAAAGTTTATAAGAACTATTGTTTCAGAACTTACCCGTCTCAGTAGTCACCTTCTCTGGCTTGCCACCCATGCTCTTGACATAGGTGCAATGACCGTCTTTCTCTATGCCTTTAGAGAGAGAGAACAAATTTTACAGTTCTTTGAAAAAATCTGCGGTGCCCGTCTCACAGTAAGTTATCCTCGTATTGGTGGTGTTAGATTGGATGTAAAGGATAGGGTTCTTGAGGAGATTTATAATTTCATGGATGTAATGCTAAAAAGAGTGGATGAATATGAGGGACTTCTCACAGAAAACAGAATCTGGATTTCAAGAACAAAGGGTGTTGGAGTTATAAGTGCAGAGGAAGCCCTTGAACTTGGACTTACAGGGCCAGCCCTTCGTGGCTCAGGAGTAAACTATGATATTCGAAAACATATGCCTTATGATGCATACGATGAGGTATCCTTTGAGATTCCTTTAGGAACTCAAGGAGATACCTATGATAGATATCTATGCAGAATTAGAGAGATGAGGCAGTCATCCCTTATCGTGAAACAATGTATAGAGAGGATGCCAAAGGGTGATATTCTTCATCCGGATGCTCCTGATCTTGATATGCCCCATCAGGGAAAGAGAAAAATAGAAGCTGGAGATTCCTTATGGAGTGGATTTATCGGTTTTTCAAATAAAAAGGAAGATATAATGCCAAAAGGTGAGATATATTCAGCCATAGAGGCACCAAAAGGCGAGCTTGGAATTTATCTTATAAGCGATGGTTCAGGAAGACCCTATAGAATGAGGGTCAGAGCTCCATCATTTGTTCATATATCGGCAATTCCAAAAATGTGTAAAGGACATCTGCTGGCTGATGTAATTGCCATTATTGGAACACTTGATATTGTAATGGGAGAGGCAGACAGATGAAGACTATTCTTAAAAAAATATTATTTATTGATCTTCTTAAAGGAATGCTCATTACCCTGAAAACTATTTTTTCTCAGCCTGTTACCATTCGTTATCCTAAGGAAAAGCGTTCAGTTGAAGAGAGTTTCCGAGGAAGACATGCCTTTGTGCGGGATCCATCTACTGGAAAAGAAAGATGTGTTGCATGCACAAAGTGCGCTCAGGTATGTCCGTCCCAGTGCATATACATTGACTATTCGATAAACGATGGCGGAGTTAGAACTCTGATAAAGTATGAAATAGATGCTCTTAGATGTATTTTCTGTGGTTACTGCGAAGAAGTATGTCCTGTAAATGCCATTGTTCTTACTGAATTTTATGAATATGCCTCCTATACGAGAAAGAGTAACTACTTTGACAGGAACAGCCTTCTAAGGAATTGGGACGAATTTATTGAGAGTTACGGGGGTACGGAGTATCTCAATAAATTTTGGTATCTTCCCGGAATTAAAAGGGATAGACTTCCTGTTGGAAAGAGAGCACCAAAAGGAATATTAAAAGAGATTAAGAGGGAGGAGGAATAGATGGAGCCAGGAACCTATGTGCCCTATAAATATCTTCCTGTTTTGATACTCCTCAGTATTGCAACAGTCTTTGGAGTGGGGGGGCTCCTTATAAATAGATTAGTTGCACCAAGAAAATTCAATCCTGTCAAGTTTATTGCCTATGAGTCAGGTAATCTTCCAAGTGGTGAGCCCAGGGAAAGATTTTTTATCGGATTTTTTCTTCTTGCAATCCTTTTTGTAGTGTTTGATGTAGAAGTGGTATTCATATATCCTTGGGCAGTGTCCTTCGATAGTTTAAGCCTTGAAGGTTTTTGGGTAATGATAGTTTTTATTCTTCTGATTCTAATTGGTTATGTCTATGAAGTGCTTACAGGAGCGCTCACATGGCACAGGAAGTAAAAACTTTAGAACTGACAGAGGAATTAAAGAACCTTTTTGCCGATGATATTCTTGAGACTGAGGAATTCTGCAAACAGGTAACTCTCTATGTAAAAAAAGAGGGGTTAAAGCGAATATTAAGATATCTCAAAGAAGAGCGGGGTTTCTATCATCTTCAGGATTTGTGTGGTGTAGATTATTTTGGACAAACACCCCGTTTTTGTGTTGTCTATCACATATATAACATCGACGAGAGGATTGGACTCAGATTAAAGGTCTTCATCAGTGAAGAATCTCCAGAGGTTGACACAATTACCGATTTATGGAGTGGAGCAAACTGGCATGAGAGGGAATGCTTTGATATGTTTGGTATTCGTTTTAAGGGACATCCTGATTTAAGGAGAATCCTCATGCCAGAAGACTGGGATGGTCATCCCTTGAGGAAGGATTATCCACTGAGAGGTAAGGAAATGTGGAGAGGATTTAGAGAAATTCTTGAAGTAGGTTTCGAGGAGGACAAATGATGGATTTTCTATTTATTTTCATAAAAACCGCTGTTGTCCTTAGTATTGTTCTTTTTCATGTAGCCTACACAACCTATGCGGAGAGAAAGATTATTGGAAGAGCTCAGGCAAGGATGGGACCAATGGAAGTAGGACCCCATGGGCTTTTACAGCCAATTGCTGATTTTATAAAGATATTTTTTAAAGAAGACATTGTGCCAGCTAATGCGGAGAGGTTTATCTTTAAAATAGCACCCATTATTGTGCTTGTGTTTACTCTTGTAAATCTATCTGTTATTCCCTTTGATAGGAATTTTATGCTTGCTGATCTTAACATCGGACTCTTATTTATCCTTGCCATGGCATCCCTTTCTGTCTATGGAATTATACTTGCTGGCTGGTCATCAAACAGTAAATACTCCTTTCTTGGTGGTATCCGATCTGCCAGTCAGGTTCTAAGTTATGAAATAGCCCTTGGACTTGCTCTTGCTGGAGTTGTTCTTCAGGCAGGATCTCTAAACCTCCGAGACATAGTTCTTTCACAGCATGAGACTGTTTTTGGAGTCTATGCCATTCCACAGATAATAGGCTTTGTGGTATTTGTGATAGCAGCCTTTGCTGAGACAAATAGAGCTCCCTTTGACCTGCCCGAGGCAGAAACAGAGCTTGTAGCAGGTTATCTTACTGAATACAGCGCCTTTAGGTATGCTCTTTTCTTTCTTGGTGAGTATGTGGCCATGTATGTGATGGCTTTTCTCTGTGCCATCTGCTTTCTAGGCGGATGGACAATTCCAAAGTTCATTACAGAAATACTTCCATTCCTTGAAAAAGTGCCTGGAATAATATGGTTTGCCATAAAGGTGTATGTATTTATATTTCTATATATCTGGGTGAGGGCAACATTACCCAGATACAGGTTTGACCAACTGCTCCTTATTGGATGGAAGGTTCTAATCCCCCTTGGAATTTTAAATTTGCTAATTATAGCATTCATAAAGAGGTTGAGCCTATGATATATCTCATATTTATCTATTTTTGTATATCCTTTTTAGGAATTAGCCATATGGCTCTTACAAGAAAAAATCCTGTTCATGGGGTTCTGTGGTTACTGCTTTTGTTTCTTCATGTAGCAGTAGTCTATCTCTTTCTCAATGCCGAGTTCTTAGGTATGGTGCAGGTAATTGTTTATGCAGGTGCTATTCTTGTGATGTTTCTCTTTACCATATTTTTCCTTGACATAAAGATTATGCCCAAGGAAAGGAGAATTGCGAAATTATGGGAAGGAAGGCTGGTTATTGGACTTTCATTTTTGGCAGTTATGGTTCTTGTGTTTTCGTCAATTTCACCCACTTACAAAGGCAAACACACCATCTCCTATGTGGAATCCGTGGGAAACACAAGAATAATTGGTGAGATTCTTTTTAACGAATACGGATTGGGAGTCTTACTTCTTGGTCTTATACTTCTTGTACCAATGATTTCAGTAGTTATCCTTGGAAGGAGGAAGGCATGATTACCCTTGAGATGTATCTAACTCTCTCTGCCTTGGTATTTGGAATGGGACTGATGGGGGTGCTCTTACATAGAAATCTAATTTTTGTATTTATATCTCTTGAGGTCATGTTATCTGGAGTGAATCTTGCTCTTGTATCATTAGCCCACTATATGAGTGATATTCGTGGTCAGGTTCTTGCACTTTTTACAATTGGCGTTGCTGCTGCCTCTGTGGCAGTGGGATTGTCTTTGCTTGTTGCCAACTATAATCTGAGAAAGAATACCGATATAGATGAACTTGTTGAACTGAAGGAGGAAGCTTCCAATGATTGAATTTCTTCCTTTAATAGCCATTTCTGTGTCAGTTATGGGAGCGATTTTAATTGTTCTCATTGGGGATAGAAATCCTAATTTAAGGGAGAGTATATCTGTTATCGCTGGAATTATTAAATTTGGTGCCGTGGTCTCCCTTGTTCCAGCTTTCCTTCAGGGAAAGGAGATTTATCTTAAGGTTGCTACAGTGCTTCCGGGCTTGGATCTTTCATTCAGGGTTGATGGCCTTGGACTTCTGTTTGCTCTTGGTGCATCATTTCTCTGGATTATTACAACTTTTTACTCCATCGGGTATATGAGAGGTCTTCGGGAGCATGCTCAAACCCGCTACTTTGCGTGTTTTGCTCTTTCTCTCAGCTCAGCCATCGGAATATCCTTTGCAGCCAATCTGTTTACAATGTTCATATTTTATGAGGCTCTGACTATTGTGACATATCCCTTAGTTGCCCATCATGAGGACAGGGAGGGATTGGAGGGAGGCCGTCAGTATGTGTTTTATCTTCTTGGAACAGCAAAGGTTTTTCTCCTTTCTGCCATAGTTCTCACATATGTTCTAACAGGCACCCTTGAGTTTAAAAAGGGAGGTATATTCACTCCAGAGTTAGTGCGAAACAATACGTTGCTACTTCAGATTATGCTAATTTTTTATCTGTATGGTTTTAATAAATCTGCCATTATGCCGATTCATAGCTGGCTTCCTGCTGCGATGGTTGCACCTACCCCTGTTAGCGCTCTCCTTCATGCAGTAGCAGTTGTAAAGGCAGGAGTATTTACCGTATCCAGAGTATTATTAAATGTTTACGGAGGCGATGCAATAAAGGCTCTTAACATGCAAGATTTTATACTATTCATAACATCCTTTACAATTATTACAGCATCACTTATTGCCATGACTCGTGATGACTTTAAAGCTCGACTTGCTTTTTCCACTGTAGCTAATCTCTCCTATATCATTATTGGTGTTGCCATGTTTAGTCCTTCAGGTATTCTTGGAGGAATTGTTCATATAACAATGCATGCCTTCTCAAAGATCACCATGTTCTTTGTGGCTGGTGCAGTTTATGTGTGTGCTCATACAAAAAAGATAAGTGAACTTGATGGAATAGGTAAAAAAATGCCCATCACCATGTTCTCCTTTGCCTTAGCAACCTTGAGTATGGTTGGAATTCCGGCTTTTGCAGGATTTATAAGCAAGTTTAATCTTGCTTTAGGAGCAATAGAAATTAGTAAGCCTGAGCTTGTTGGAGTTTTCGTGGTCAGTTCTTTTCTCAATGCTGCCTATTTTATTCCAGTGGTATATAGGGCATTTTTTAGGGAGCCAAAAAATCCGCTTAAATGGGTTGATGTGAAGGAGAACCTCTTTTGTGCTATTCCCTTGTTTATAACATCTCTTTTTACAGTTATACTTGGCTTGTATCCAAACCTTCCAATAATCATAATAAGGAGCATGCTACAATGATACGCTTGATTTTAATTTGCTGTGCTATTGTCGTTTTCTTAGACATAGTTTTAATAAGAATTCTTCACCTTGGACACGGATACTTTACCTTTGAGGAACTCCCAGCTTTTGCCTCGCTTCTAGGATTTGCTGGCACGCTCTCCATTGTCGTGATTGCGAAAATTTTAAGCATATTCATATCGAAGGGAGAGGATTACTATGAGTGATTTCATCCATCCAGGCTTAGTATTAATCCTTGGATCATTTTTGATACCTGTGCTTCCCTCTACTGTTCGCAATGCCTATTCTGTTTTCATTGGAACAGTTGCATTTTTTCTCTGTATCACTGCCTCACCAGGAATGTACGGCTCTATAAACATCTTTGGATTAGATATCTCTCCAACTATTAGGGTTGATAAGCTAAGTCTTCTTTTTTCATATATCTTCTCCTTTATAGGACTTATGGGGCTTGTATACTGTTATCATGTGAAGGATTCACTTCAGCCTTTTGCTGGAGCCCTTTATACTGGTGCCTCAATAGGAGTAAGTTTTGCCCACGATGTGGTGAGTTTCTATCTTTTCTGGGAGTTACTCTCTGTTTGTGCAGTTTTACTTATATGGAGTCAGAGGACTAAGGAATCTGTTGAAGCTGGATTTAGATACATACTTGTTCATATTGCTGGTGGTCTCTCACTATTTGCCGGAATTCTCCTTTTTGTGAAGAAGTCAGGAACTTTTGAATTTGCCTCTTTTATGAGTTATTCAGGCGAACCCTTTTGGTGGCTTATACTGATTGGTTTTGTTCTGTGTGCTGCAGCTCCACCTCTTCATGCCTGGCTACCTGATGCCTATCCTGCAGCAACAATCTATGGTAGTGTTTTTCTCAATCCCTTTACAACTAAGGCTGCAGTGTATGCCCTTATTAGGGGATTTCCAGGAGCAGAGGTTCTTGTGTACCTTGGTTCTGTGATGGCGGTCTATGGTGTTATCTATGCATTGCTTGAGAATAATCTTAGAAGGCTTCTTTCTTATCATATAGTAAGTCAGGTGGGATACATGGTAGCAGGAGTTGGTCTTGGAGTTATCAATCTCGGACTTAATGGTTCCGCATCTCATGCTTTTAATCATATACTCTATAAATGTCTCTTGTTTATGTCAGCAGGTGCTGTCATATATGCCACAGGTAAGGAGAAAATGACTGACCTTGGTGGATTTGGAAGATATGCTCCTTTTACAGCCCTTTCATTCTTTGTGGGTGCCTTTTCCATTGCGGGATTTCCCTTTACAAATGGATTTATTGGTAAGTCACCAATTATCTCGGCAGCAGGAGAGGTTGGAAATGTATTTGCTTACATACTCCTGAATGTGGCTACCTGTGGAACTATAATTAGTATTATCTGCAAGATGGGCTACTATACCTTTTTCTCCGAAAAAAAGACCAATTACGAGGTAACCCCTCTTCCAATAAATATGAAAATCTCTATGGCTGTGCTATCAATCCTCTGCATAGGTATTGGTGTTCTACCACAGCTTTTTTATGCCTATTTGCCTTTTCCTATGGATTACGAACCATATACTGTTCAGCACATAATTGACACCCTTGGTATATTCTCCTTTACCTTCCTCGTGTTTGCAATCTTTCTAAAGAAACTATCACCTAAGGCAAAGATCAATCTTGACTTAGACTGGCCATACAGAATCGGTGGAAGATTATTTATCAGAGGATTGGATAAAACTGTGGTTCCTGCGGAGTATAACTTTGTAAACATCCTTTGGAGAAAGATACTTCACGATGGAGTATTTCCTATGGGAGATAGAACAGAGTCTTATGAGAAAAAGAAGCTGGATCGCATCTCAATATTTTCTGCAAATCTGAGCAAAATCCTGAGTGATAACCTATCACGAATACAGACAGGCAGAATCCATGATTATGCTATCTATATGATTGTCGGTATAATTGTGTGTCTTGTTATCGCACTTTACATGTTCAAATGATAGGAGGATAGAATGATGGAGCTTCTCTCTTTAGCAATTATTTCACCTCTACTTGGTGGGCTTTTAATATTCCTAATAAAGGATAGGAGATTTTCAAAATTTATCTCTTACTTGTCGAGCCTCATCTCTCTAATTGCATTCTTTGTTCTTTTTTTAAACTTCGAGAAAACAGGTGGGTTTCAACATGTGATCTCTCTTGAATGGATTCCAGCCTGGAGGGTAAACATAGAATTTGGACTTGATAAATTCAATGCACCCTTTGCTATACTTACCTCCCTAATAAGCATTGTGGCTATTCATCTATCCTTGCGGACAGCTATCGAGAGAGTGGAAAATTATCTGTCACTTATACTCTTACTTCAGTTTACGGTTATTGGATTTTACCTCTCCACCAATTTATTTTTATTTTTCATTTTTTATGAGGCTATGCTTCCTCCTGCCTTCTTTCTTATATATAGATGGGGAACTGGTGACTCCTATCGAGCTGCCTTCAAGTTCCTCATCTATACCTTTGCTTTTTCAATATTCCTTTTTATTGGAATTATCGGTGTTTTCATGGCTGCAGGTTCTTTTTCCTTTGAGTCTCTTAAAGAATTGAATCTCTCACTACAGGATAAGACGCTTCTTTATCTTGCCTTTTTTCTGGCCTTTGCAGTCAAGATTCCCATTGTTCCACTTCATGGATGGCTCAGGGATGCCTACTATCTTTCTCCAACGCCTATTACAATCTTCATGTCCGCTGTAATGGGAAAGATGGGTATCTACGGACTTTTAAGGGTAACACCCTATTTTAGTGATGTTTTACTGGAAATTGGTTGGGCTATAATACTTCTCTGTCTTATATCTTTTATTTATGCTGCTTTTTTAGCATTAAATCAGAGAGATATGAAACTGCTCTTTTCTTATATGAGCCTTAGTCATGTTGGAATTATCACAGCAGGATTGTTAAGTGGAACATTACAGGGCTTAAATGGATCTTTACTGCAAAGCATTAATCATGGAGTGCTTGCAGCATCCTTCTTTTATCTTGCTGAAATTTTTAAGAGGCAGACCAAATCTTATGATATGGACAGGCTTGGTGCTCTCTCAAAAAGGGTTCCTGTTTTAGTTTTCTTTACCTTTGCCTTTGTGATGGCTATGGGTGGATTTCCTGGTCTTAGTTACTTTAACGGTGAGATTCTCCTGCTAAGTGGCATATTCCGACATAGTGTTATTCTTGGATTTTTAGCGATTATTGGAGTTGCAATAGGAGTTGTATATCTTTGCTACTTTTTCTACAGAGTTTTTCTCAAGAAACCAGGCAGTGATATGAGTCTTCTTGTGCGAGATGTGAGAGGTTTTGAGTTTGTCATATTTTCTGTGTTTTTCATTATAACTCTTTATCTTGGGCTGAATCCTTCATTTGTAATTGGACAGGTGGAAAACATTTTCACCTATTATGGGAGGTAGTGATGAATTATTTTTCGCTTCTACCGGAAATTATAGTTATATGTATAGCAACTGTCATGCTAATTGCTGGAACAATAAGAAGAGAAAGGCATCTTATCTTTTATTTATCCCTTTCTGCAGTTTTATCTGGAGTTTTGGTACTACTACTAATCAATCCTGTATCTGGAGAAGGTGGCCATTTAATCCAAACAGATCCAGTTGTCAATCTAATTAGAATTCTAATTTACGGTGGTGGTGCATTTATTCTGATCTTCTCCTTTTATGAACTATCGGAGAAGACAGACAGGCTTGCAGAGTTTTACTTTCTGCTCATCATGTCCCTTTCCGGAATGAGTGTACTCACAATGGCAAATGATCTCCTTATAATTTACCTTTCAATTGAACTTTTCTCTCTCTGCTTTTACATTCTCGCTGCCTTCTACAGGGAGGATAGAAGAAGCATTGAGGCAGGGATGAAGTATTTTGTCCTTGGAACACTATCATCCATCGTGCTTGTGGGTTCCATTGCCTTTTTCTATGCTTATACAGGTTCAACTTCTCTTGAGAGTCTTAGAGGTATGAACATGGACAGTAAGTTCACCATCTTCGGCTCTCTTCTTTTCCTCTCAGCCTTTGCATTTAAATTGAGTCTTGTTCCCTTTCATGCTTGGAGTCCTGATGTTTATGAGGGTGCACCAACATCTGTGACAGCCCTTTTTGCATCCCTTCCGAAACTGGCAGTTTTTATACTTCTTGGAAAGATCTTTTCATTGGCTTTTAAAGGTATTGATCTTTCTCTCTTTATCATTATTGTGTCTTCTTTATCCATGATTCTTGGAAATGTTCTTGCCTTGAGACAGAAAAATCTCAAGAGGATGCTTTCGTACTCTTCAATTGCCCATTCAGGATATATGTTTACTGCATTTTTGCTTCCAGAGCAAGAGATATATACTACTTTGGTGCCATATCTTATATTCTATCTTTTTATGAACTTAGGAGCTTTTGCGGTAATACTGAGTATTGAAAAGGGTGAAAAAATAGATAGTTTCCATGGGCTTAACAATATAAGTCCTGTGCTTGCTCTTAGTATGGCAATTGTGATGCTCTCCTTTACCGGTATTCCACCAACTGCAGGGTTCATAGTTAAATTCAATCTCTTTAAGAATGTTTTCTTGGCAGGATATGGGGGAGTTGTTTTTCTAGGCATTTTCATGAGTATACTTTCCGCCTATTATTACTTGCGAGTTGTTTTCTACTCATATAGCAGTCAGATTGCAGAATTTTCATTAAGAAAGGAATTAAGAGTTTGTGCAGTCTTCTCTGCTTTTTTAGTATTGGCAGGTGGTGTTTTTCCATCGATCTATTTGCTATAAAAAATTATAATTATGTTATAATGAAATATTATAAATGAGAGGAGGAGGGTTAATTGAACATTAAAAGACTTCTTCAGTTCATTAATCTAATAATTTTAGTCGTTTTTGTAATATTATTTGCTGTATCTTTTTACTTTGAGACAGATTTTCAGAACAGAGTAGAAACCCTTACTAAAAGGGATGTAAATCTTTTAGTGGCTCTAAATGAAATGTATTCGCAAGGGCTTCAAACAGGACAGGCTACTCGAAATGTGTTTATTAATCCAAAAGATGAACAGGCAAAGAAAAATTATCAAAAAGCCCATCAAGACTTTTTGAAAGCTCTTGATGAAGCCACAAATCTTGCCTCTGGTGAAATGAAAAATCAGCTAAAAAGGGTGGGTGAATTATGGAGTAAAGACCATGAAATGAAGACAGAAATTCAACGCTTGGCAGAAGAGGGTAAGAAAGATGAGGCAGTTCAGAAAATTGTGGAGGAAACAAAAGTTTGGAGAGAACTTAAGGATATAATTTTAAATTTAGCAGCCACTCATAAAAAGGAGTTTGAGAGAGTTAATGCCGAAATTAATCAGATTAAAAAAAGAAATTCTTTAATTTATTCTATTGTTTTAGTTGTTTCCTTTTTAGGGCTAAGTGCACTTCTTTTTTACTCTTACAAAACCTATGAAAAAAGTATGTCTTCGGCACTTCGTTGTTTTGATAATTTAGAAAAAGGAGATTTAAGAGATGATAGTACACAGGCTTGCGATTTACTCGGAGAGGTTTACCAGAGGATAACAAAGGGTCTAAGAAGCACAATAGGTCAGATTAGAGATGTTGTTAAGGATACAAATAAGATAGTTGAGAAGCTTTCCGGAGAAACCGACAATCTTGAAAAAAACTCTCGGGAGCAACTTTCACGAATAGATCAGATGGCATCTGCATCTGCAGAGATATCACAAACCATTTTAGATGTAGCAAAAAACGCAGCCGATGCTTCTGAATCGGCAAAGCGAGCAAATGAGACTGCTGAGAAAGGTAAAGAAGCTGTTATAAAAGCATCCAGAGCAATGATTGATATCTCAAGTTCTATAAAATCTGCTGCATCTACCATTGAAGAACTGGGGCAGAGCTCGCAGGAAATTGGAGAGATTGTTCTTACAATAAAGGACATTGCAGACCAGACGAATCTTCTTGCTCTTAATGCAGCTATAGAGGCAGCAAGAGCCGGAGATCAGGGTCGCGGATTTGCGGTTGTAGCCGATGAAGTTCGTAAGCTTGCTGAACGGACAGCTAAGGCAACAGAAGAGATAGCAGAGAAAATTCGAAACATTCAGAGTAAATCAGATGCGTCAGTGAGCGCCATGAATATGAGCAGCAGCCAAGCAGAAGGAGGAGTATCCCTTGCCAATGAGGCTATGGCTGCTTTAGAGGAAATCGTAAGAGGTACAGAAAAGGCAATGGATATGATTCAGAGAATTGCTGTTGCTACAGAGGAACTTTCTGCCACCAGTGAAGAGATTGCCCAAAAC
>CAKZQH010000029.1 GCA_937139565.1 uncultured Nitrospiraceae bacterium
TTCGCCTCATCGAGAGGCTCGCAGTGACTGACGGGAATTAGAGACTGCCACGGCCACTTCGTGGCCTCGCAGTGACATGTGGGGGAGTAAGAGACTGCTTCGCCTCATCGAAAGGCTCAAAGTGACTGGTGAGACTTAGAGACTGCTTCGGGGCATCGAGCCCCTCGCAGTGACAAAATGTATACGCTATGTTCTCAGAGATACCCTTCCTGCCTTTATTCTCTCCCTCATAGCTCTCTCTATCCTCTTGAGAGAGTATTCATCTTTTGATTCAAGTTTTACAGGTAATGATTTTTGATAAGAGTAAACAAAAAAGAGAAAAATAGGCTTTGAAAAGTATAAAAGTCATTAGACTACATTAGGTGGGAAAGGAAAAGATGAGCCTCTGGAATATTTAGTTTTTTTAAATAAAATATACCCTAAATTGATGAAGTGGGGTAAAAGCGGAAGAAAAATACATGCTAAAAAAGTTAAAGCCATAGAGAATGAGTTGAATTCATTGATTACGAGGATGAATAAATGAATTTAAAATATAAAAACACCAAAAAAACAGGGCATATCATTTCTATTTCATTAAAGCCTTTCTTTCATCGTCAACCCCTCTTTTTAACTCCTTGAATGAGACATTCATTCAATAGAGGTTATTAGATTTCGTTTGGATTTTTGATGAGGAAATTTGGATATTTGACAGAGTAGATATAAAAAAATTAATATTGATTTAGGAAGAAAATCTCTAAAGGAGCTTTAATATGTTTGAAAAGTTCACAGAAAAGGGTCGTAAGATAATCCTTTTTGCAAGAGAAGAAGCAGAGAAGAGAAATAGTGAATTTCTTGATACAGAGCATTTACTTTTGGCAATCTTAAGGGAAGAAGAATCTATACCTGTTTCTATTCTTAAAAAAATCGGAGTTGCTCCAGAGAATGTTAGATATGAGTTAGAAAAAAGAATGTCTCTTGAGGGTAATTTACTTACCTACGGAGAAATTCCTTTTTCACCAAGAGCTAAAAAGGTTCTTGAATTTGCTGTTGAAGAGGCAAGACTTTTAGGTCATCCTTATATAGGAAGTGAACATCTCTTTTTAGGTTTAATTAAAGAGGAAGAAGGCATTGCAGGTAAAGTATTAAGGAGCTTTGGAGTAAATCTTTTAGGAGCAAGGCAGTTAACGATTAATTTTTCCATAAGACCGCATTTTCAAAATCAGCCACAGAAGGAGAGAAGAAAAACAAATACCCCTGCACTCGATGAATTTGGCAGAGATCTTACAATGCTTGCTCTTGAAGGTAAACTTGATCCTGTTATTGGAAGAGAAGATGAGATAGAGAGAGTTATTCAGATTTTGGGAAGGAGAATAAAGAATAATCCCGTAATAATAGGAGAACCAGGAGTAGGTAAAACCGCCATAGTTGAAGGGCTTGCGCAAAAAATTATTGAAGGAGATGTGCCTGATATTTTACTTGGAAAGAGAATTATAGCTCTTGATATGGGAGCACTTATTGCAGGAACAAAATATAGAGGCCAGTTTGAAGAGAGACTTAAGGCGGTTATAAAGGAGGCAACTCAGACAGAAAATATAATTCTTTTTATAGATGAGCTTCATACCATAATTGGAGCAGGAGCAGCTGAAGGTTCTGTTGACGCTTCAAACATGCTAAAACCTGCGCTTGCAAGAGGAGAGATGCAATGCATAGGAGCTACAACACCGCAGGAGTATAGAAAATATATTGAAAGGGATGGTGCTCTTGAGAGAAGATTTCAACCTGTTTACATTCAACCAACCGCAGTAGATACGACTATAGATATTCTAAAGGGAATTAGAGAAAAATATGAAAATCATCACAAGGTAAAGATTACAGATGAAGCTGTAGAGGCAGCTGTAAAACTCTCAGATAGGTATATTACTGACCGATTTCTTCCTGATAAGGCCATAGATGTGATTGATGAGACAGCGTCAAGAATTAAGCTTAGGAAATCCCTTATGCCTCAGGAACTTAAAGACCTAGAATTTGAAATCACCCGGCTTGCAAAGGAAAAATCTCTCTTTATAAAGTTACATGATTTGCCTTCAGCTCAGAAAATCAAATATGAAGAAGAAAAATTAAAGAGAATTTATGAAACAAGCTATAAAAAATGGAAAGACTCTCAATATAAAGAAGTTCCACTTGTTACAGAAGAAGATATTGCCTATACTGTTTCTAAGATGACCGGCATACCGCTTTATAAACTTGAGCAAGCAGAGACAGAAAAGCTTCTTCAGATGGAGGAAGAACTCCATAAGAGAATTATAGGACAGGATGAGGCAATAAAAAGCGTATGTAAAGCCATAAGACGTTCTCGAGCAGGATTGAAGTCAAAAAACAGGCCTATTGGTTCTTTCTTTTTCTTGGGACCAACAGGAGTAGGAAAAACAGAACTTGCGAAAGCATTAGCAGAATTTATGTTTAACGATGAAACAGCACTCATAAAATTTGATATGTCCGAATACATGGAAAAATTTAATGTATCTAAGTTAATAGGAGCACCTCCTGGCTATGTTGGATACGAAGAAGGTGGACAACTTACAGAAAAAATTCGTAAAAGACCTTACTCAGTTGTTCTTTTTGATGAAATTGAAAAGGCTCATCCAGATGTCTTTAATCTGCTTCTTCAGATACTCGATGAAGGTATTCTGACTGATTCATTTGGCAGAAAGGTTGACTTTAGAAATACCATAATCATAATGACATCCAATATTGGTGCAAGACTTATTGAAAAATCAACTCCTCTTGGATTTCAAAGAGCAGAACAAGCGGATATATATATGAAAATCAAAGACAATGTTTTTGCTGAGCTTAAAAAAACATTTAATCCAGAGTTCCTCAATAGAGTGGATGACATTGTTGTTTTCCATCCCCTTGAGGAAAGTCATCTGCTTTCGATAATAGATCTTCTTATAGGAGAGACAAATAAAAAGCTTGTAGATTATGGTATTGTAATAAATGTCTCTGAAGAAGTGAAAAAGTGGATTTTAAATAAATACTATCAGCCAGCATACGGAGCAAGACCAATGAGAAGAGCAATTGCAAGAGAAATAGAAGACCCTCTTTCTGAAGAGATGCTTAAAGGAAGATTTAAGGGTACAACTGTAGTTAAGGTTGACCTTAAGGATAACAATATAACCTTTGAAGAAATTACTGAAGAAATAGCCACTTCAGTTAACTGAGGGAAGATATGAAGAAAAATGTATTCCTCATAATTTTAGTTTTACTCCTTCTGATTATTGGAGGAAGCATAATATTTAAAAAATTAAAGGCATCTTCAAGTATAGAAGTTGCTAAAATTGGAACTCCTGCTCCTTCTTTTGAATTAACAGACATTGATGGTAAAAAATGGAGTTTAGAGGAGTTAAAGGGCAAAATTATAATTCTCAATTTCTGGGCATCCTGGTGTGGAGAATGTAAGGAAGAGAAAAAATCCATGCAAGACTATATTAACAAAAATAGTTCTGAAAAGGACCTTCTTTTTCTTACTGTTCTTTATAAAGACAATCCAGCAACAGTGGCTGAGTATGTCAAAAAATCAGGGTTTACCTTTCCTGTTCTCATCGATAACGGCGTTGTTTCATTAAAATATGGCATTAAAGGAGTGCCTGAGACTTTTTTAATTGATAAAAGGGGGATAATTAGGCATAAAATCATAGGGCCTGTTGAATGGAATAATCCTCATATTGTGCCTCATTTGAAGCAAGTTCTTTCTTAATGGGTAAGCCTGGATTACCAAAAAGAGTATTGCTATTTGTATCTACCCTATACAGAGAAAAGGAATACTACTATACTGCTCTTGATTCTTTGATTGAACTATTTGGAGATGTTTTATTTGAGTCTGCTCCTAAAATTTGGGATTATTCTGATTATTATACTCCAGAACTTGGTAGCCCTTTAACTAAGAGGTTCATATTTTTTAAAAACTTAGTATCTGAAGGAGATATTGCTGCGATTAAAATTACAACGAACAGCCTTGAAGATAAACTTTCAAAGGATGGTAAAAGAAGGATAAATCTCGATCCTGGCTATATTTCTTCTGCAAAGCTTGTTTTAGCTACCACAAAAGATTACTCCCATAGGATTTATTTGAAAGACGGAATCTATGGAGAGGTTACTCTAATTTTTAAAAATAAAACTTTTATACCAGCCATCAATACCTATAGAGACTATGCTGACGAACAAAATATAAAGCTGTTCAATTTAGCAAGAAAAATTTACAAAAATATGATCTCATAAAGAGCATATTTTACAAAATCATTATGAATTACATTAAGTTTGCATCTACACAACTTGAGCTGATTTCTGCCTGATGAAAAAATCTCGCCAGATTCAATTTATTAGAGAAATAAATCCCTTTTTATTTCCCATGTTACGAGGATAAATGAAACTTATTTTAA
>CAKZQH010000030.1 GCA_937139565.1 uncultured Nitrospiraceae bacterium
TCTTTATATCCCACATGGTTCAGATGGAAGATTGCCGTATGCCTCATTGGTGCTTCAAATAAAATAAACTTTATATCCCACATGGTTCAGATGGAAGATACGGCAATCATATGCCATAGCGCTTGTGGTAAGACTTTATATCCCACATGGTTCAGATGGAAGATGAATAATCAGAATATACAACTTCCACAATTGACTCTTTATATCCCACATGGTTCAGATGGAAGCATTATAAGAAAGAGGTAGTATATAGTCTAATTCCTGCTTTATATCCCACATGGTTCAGATGGAAGTGTTTTGTTTTTATCGCTGTGACTGAATTCATCAACCTTTATATCCCACATGGTTCAGATGGAAGGCAAGATTGTCAAAGAGCTGAATTGGGCAATGTAAAAGATTGTGAATACTATATTTTATCATTTTTAAAGCTTAAATGATCATGGTGCTCTTTTGAAACTTTTTGCATCGAACCTTCAGTTGTATTCAGTTGTACTAAAGTTTTCTGTCAAAAATCTCCCTCAGTACTTACATATACAACAATTTAGAATAAGAGATGAGAAAATGCTGATTCGATGCAATCGATTTTTGTCGATTGGACTCGTTAGATTTTAGAGGCTATAACACTATCGAAAAGATAGAGCCACCTCTAGCCCTTCACGATACACACGGACGTAGAGCATGCGAAGTACAGAGATCTTTGCTATCACAAGCGATTCCATAGGGTTCACATTCGTAGGGCATACTCTTGGGATGTACAAATGGCTAAACACTTTCAGGCCCTTCATGGGTAGATCACCTCTTCATAGAATATTACCGGTCATTTCTTTCTCAACACCTAAAACAGTTTTTTGAAAATTAAGTCTGTTTTCAATTCTGTAGAAGTATATTGAATCCTCCTCTTTGTCTATAAGCCTCTCAAGCTCGATTTTACACTTCATGAGTTTGCCTTCAGTAATCTCACCCTCGAACACAGAGTTCTGCACCCAGTTAAAGTACTTTTTCAGTGTTTTTCTCACCTTGTTCACTCTTTCCTCAGCAATATCGTAGGTAATGATAAAGTAAGGCATCTCCTACCACCAGGCCTTGAAGGGCTTGTATACCTCATCGCCAATGAAATGTCTGATTAACTTGTAGCACTCATATCTGATGAGCATCCGATAGGAGACATTTCTCTTTAGACCCCTGTGTTTGATTGTTGTTGAAAGCTTCTGATCAAACTCTCTGAGAAATTTCTTTCTGCCACTTTCCTTCAGATAGCAGTATCCGACATCTTCATCGAAATCATCAAGGCTGATCATCCTGTTATTTACAAGTTTGAATATAATCGGATCAGCGATCAAGGGTTTAAAGATCTCTGAGATGTCCAAGCTCAGTGAGTATCTCCTTTCACGAGGCTCATGAAGATAGCTTATGGCTGGATATAATTGAGTGTGAAAGATTTCATTGAGCACCGTTGTGTAGATGATTGAATTGGCAAAGGAAATCATCGCATTAACAGGATTTGTGGGAGGACGTTTCTCCCGCTTATCAATAGAAAATTCACCCCTCAGGATTACATTGAAGGCCTGATAATAACAATCCTTTGCTCTCCCCTCACACCCCATTAGTTCGTTAATAGATCTCGAAAGCTTTGCATTAGTCAGCTCAACTGAGAGCTTTTCTATAAAACCCTCTGTGTTATCGTATTCTCTGAGGTTTCTTTGCATGTGATGAATCGCACCTTCTACGAAGGAGTAGGCAAGATAGAATCTCTTTTCACTGTCACGGTAGTGATCAACCTGACGTACCACAAGGTCACCAGATACATTTCTATCCCTTGGCATGAAACTTCCTGAGTAGAATCCGTAGTAGTTGTAAATGTGAAGAGGCTTATTTTCCTGCGCAAGAAAGTTAAGAAGCTTTGTATTAAGATCAACCTCACCAAAAACGTGTATCGCATCTACATCCTCAATCGGAATTGACTTCTTTTCTCCATTCTCATTTTCTATGCAGATCGTATTCTCCCTTCGTTTAATTCTTCCGCTTGTAAAAATATAGTACGGTCTACCCATTACACCTATCCAAAACAAAATTCATAATATGCACATTTTGGGCAGTACGGTTTTCTGACAATTGCTGGAGGTCTATCCATGTTTAAAATCTCCTGAACTCTGAGGAGCGCCTCCTCAACTTCCCTCTCACCTTGCGGAGTGAGAATGACCTCCTCCTTTCTTCTCATCTTAGGATAGTTAATAACTCCAGTTTTTTCAATTCCAAGTCTCTTAAGATAGTAGAGGTAGTATAGAATCTGAATCCTGTCAGCATGGGCTAATCGATTTGAGTATTTGATCTCTCTGATCTCATCATCGCCAACAATGTCGACTGAGATGAGATTATCGATAAGAAGTTCCCTCCGGTCCTCATAATGATAAGCGCTCTCACCAAGAAGTTTTCCGAGGAGCACTTTGTCTGAGGTTGATTCCATCTGGATGCCTCTATCAAATAGCCATAGCTTCCGTTCGCAGACGTAAAGGTAGTTAATCTTGATGCCGTTGGTTTTAAGTTGTTGGAAGTCAAATTCCGTCTTTAATTCGTAATTCACTTTCTCGGTCATCCTCTCATCTAGTAAACAGATCTGGACAGTAGTGTTTGAAGTTTTTCCCGACTTTGTCAGTTTACTTCCAAAATTTGCCTTTTAATCTCTGCGAGTGCTTGATTTTACTATATTTAGATTTTTTTCTGTCAAATTTTGTAGTATAACTTAATTTTTTCAATTTATCATTTTGACTTGACTTTTTTCTTTATTTATGCTATAACATATCCATGTTCCTAAAAATCACAAAATCTGCTGACAAAACAGACT
>CAKZQH010000031.1 GCA_937139565.1 uncultured Nitrospiraceae bacterium
TAAAAGTTTTCCTCGCTCATGCAAGGAGTTTAACCTCTACACCTTTGGCATGTCCAGTCCTTGAGGGTCTCAGTATATACTTTCATCTCGTCTTTAAATACTTTCATCTCATCTTTGAATGCCGTCATTTCATCTTTGAATACTTTCATTTCGTCTTTGAATGCTTTCATCTCATCTTTGAATGCCCTCAGCTCTGCCTCGGTCCTGAGCTGGGAGTTATAGAGTTTATTGAACTCTATACCCACACTCTTTATGAATTCTTCAAGTACGCTCTCAAGTCTACTTACTCGCTCTTCTACAATTGACATCTCATTCCTCCTAAGGTTCTTACTAAGTCAATTTTAGCATAAAAACACCGCTATCCAGAATAGTTTAAGATCACCCAAATTTGCCGCTCGAAAAATTTGAAACCTCCTTTACCCTGTCTAAAGTATTTTTGAATGTCCTCTGCACATATTTATAAATATGGCCCTAAGGCACGTCTTACTATCTTGTCTGCTACTTCTATAATCAGCCGCCTAAGGCTCCGTATACTCCTGGCCGTTAACTATTCAGGTAATACAATGTGGCTCTTCGTGATTAAAGCATCATGAGGCATGCACTCTACGAGTAAATTGCACCGTATCCCCGATTTGAGCCAGGTTTAGGCATAAAGGTGTCTATCAGTTCTTTTATTCCAAAAGTCCTAAAAAACTCTGAGTATAAATCAAGACCACTTCTTGCTGTTATGACCTCCTTTGATAACTCTATCTTGAGAGATAATTGCTGGTGTTTTAGCATTAAATAAGCCTCCTTTCTTTGTTTGTTTTTTTAACCTAATGGGTGATGTTTTATGTCATCCAAAAACTTAATAAAAGAAAGGAGGCTCTCGGTTTTAATTAGTACTCTATCGGTAAATTAGGGAAGTGCAATAAGATGCTTGGATGAGACAAATCCTGTAGTTAGCCTAATCAAAAATATTGTCTCCTCTTCATCCCAGCCGTTGATCTTCTCTCTACTTTCTTGGAAGGCTCCTTGAGAGCCGGATTAGCTACTACTACTTTGCCTTTCCTACAGATCACCTTTCCGCTATTTCTTACGAGAGAGACAAGACATTACCTGTTCATATGTAGCGCATGCGTAAGTTCTTCAAGAAGCTTGGATTTAATCTTCTTTGCTGACTTCTGATTACCTTTTACTAATGTTGTATACTCCTTTGGTATCAAGGCAATCATCTTGGAACCCTCCAATAAGGGAGATAAATGTACGAATAAGGGGCTTTACAAGATGATTGCCTTTTTTGTTAATTGTGAGGAAACAATCTTTTTTGAAGAGATTATTTTTGAGTAAAGGCGATATCTCGACTCCGTATGATCTTTTTTCGCAAAATTATCTCTCTGGCTCCTGATGGGTGCGAATTTAGCCTCAAAGAGGATATGTTTGGATCTTTCAACAAGATTTTTTGTGGCGTTTCATGACTTTCCTATCGTAACAAAAAATGGGAAGCATGATAGGAAACTATGTCTTAGACTTCCCCTCTACAATCGCAATCTCATCGTCTGTTAAACCGTATAGTCTATACACCATCTCATCAATCTGCCGTTCGAGGTCTGAGGTGTCGGCGTTTGGGTCTTTGGCTTTGGCGGTAAGGATTTGGTTAACAAGGGTGATGAAGGGTTTTTGGGCTGATTTTGGGATTTTGGGGATGGGAATATTATTGATTTCATTAGTGCTGATATTGAAATACCCCCCAGCCATTGTAAGTGAATGATAGAAACGAGCAAACCAAAAAGAAATCACTTTGCTATTTAAAATCGCTGTTAATATTTTTAATTCTTGAGAATTACCTAAAATAATCGTTGTTGATTTGCCAGCTAAGTATTCTCCGTTATCATAAAATGCTTCAATTTCTCTTGCCATACCAGCAATAATAATTTTACAACTATTGGCTTGAATTAGCCTAGAAGAACTTATCCTTTTTAAATCTGAGGTTAGTATTACTGGTTTCAAATAGTTTTTTTTAATATACTGAGTTTTTACACTACCCCAAAGTGAACAATATTTATCAACTGTCCCGGTATTAATAAATTTTTTGTAATTCTTAGTATTACAATCTAATTCACGAAGTACTTCTTTAATCTGATATGCTTCATTAACTGTTGCAGCACTTATAACATTTGAAAAATAATATGATAGGCTTTTCTGTTTGGAAATTTTTACTAATATGTTTACAATGGTTGTTTCTTCAAAATAGCGATCCCAATATATGTCCTTATAAAAAATATCTTTAGTAATTTTGTTGGAAGTCTTACAGTTTTCGATGTCATTCATCTTTGTCATTAATACATCTGATGAGGGATTTGCATTTCTAATTACGAAAACAATTGGATAAACGTCCGCTTCATTGAAAACATTCACATCTGAATAATCCCTTATCTCAATGAAATTTTTTGATAATAGAAGCACGCGTAAAGTTTCGGTATATTTTGCTCCTATCAGCTTATTAGGCACAATGTAGGTTAAAGTACCATTTGTTTTTGTTAGCAAAAGTCCTTTCTCAATAAAAACAACAAATAGATCCCAATTACCTTTAGCGCTCCTATACAATTTTTTCAACATATTGCGAAACGCAGGATCTGTTTTGGTCATCATTTCTGAATCAACATACGGCGGGTTGCCGATCACAATATCAAACCCGTCAGTCACACCGAACATCCATTCTGGGTCAAACCAATTGGCTGATGCGTTCTGGTCATAGGGATCAAACTCTGCTATTTGCTTTGCTACAGTGGTATTCCATCCATCTTTTTCTAATAAGGCAGCAAGTTCCTGCCGTAATTTTTTATCCTTTTTTTGATATTGAAGTTTTTCGCTGCGGGTTTTAGCAGTAAAATATTTGTGCCTAAGTTCCCTGAGTTCTCTCTCCTTTTTATCAATCTCTTCGCTACGTAGCTTTAATTGCTGAGGTTTATCTAATCCAATCAGTGCATTAGCCGCTACAAATTTTGTTTCAAGATTGGGTAATGCCCTTATGCCAAGGTTTTCTTTAGTTTTATCAATCTTCTGGTCTAAAATCAGTGAGATAAAAAATCTTAGTTTGCTTATCTGGATTGCAATAGGCTGTATGTCAATACCGAATATGCAGTTTTCTATCAGATAAAGCTTACGGGCATAGTCAGGGTAGTTAATTCCTTCATCAAAAGCCTCGTTGATCTCTTTAAGCCTCTCCTCTCTTATTCTTTTATCTCCTAACTTGAAGGCTTCTTCTGTTTCTCTTATGGCTTTCTGAAATTGCAATTCATACCAGTATTCATTTTCAGGGTCTAATTTCTGAAGGGCATTAACAAGAGTATGGAGTATTCCCATCGGAAAGGCTCCTGATCCACAGGCAGGATCAAGTATTTTGATACTGTCGATGGCGGATATTATTTTCTTTGTTTCGTCTTCATTGAAAGGATTTGGATTTTCACTGTATGAGAGCAATTCTCTTATCTCCTCCTCCCTGTCCTTTAGTGTCTCAATCCGATTTTTCAGGTATTCAACCAGGCTCTCACGAACCATGTAATCAACAATCTCCCTCGGTGTGTAATAGCTTCCAGTGGCTTTTCTTGCTGTGGTAGCTGTCTCGGGGTTATAAGATGCAAGGAGATTTTCAAAGACCTTACCAAGTAGTTCTGGATCAAGGGCTATTTCCTGATCTACAGGTGTATTTTCATCAATTGTGAAATTGTAACTACTCAGTATCTCAATCAGACCTCTTACTAGTTTATCCTTGCCAAGTCCATAAGCTGAGAGGTCAACCTTTTCCTCCTTGTCTTGAAAAAATAGGTAATCTGGAATATAAGCTTGCTTTGCTGGATTTCTTGAGAAGCCATCAACATAGATAACTTTTCCTGTTTCATCTTCTTTATCAAGACAGTCAAAGAGTCCACCGTTTAAGAAGGGGATATCTTTAAATAGATTCAATACCTCTTTTTCACCGAGCAGAAATTTATCTCTGTAGCGATAGAGATTTTTAACGCCATACTCCTTTTTGTGAGCAGGATAACCGCTCTCATTGGCAAATTTCCTCTCCCTCATTTTCTGATTCAGTGTGCCAAAGAAGAGATTTTGCAAGATGGCATTGTAATAATTGGATGCCCTTTTGTCCTTCATGAAATCCTTCACTATTTTTTCGAGTTCCTTTTTCGAAAATAACTGCGGAGGAATCAAACCTTTTTCTTTTAGAAACCAGATAAAGATGATACGGGTGATTAAACGAATGAGGTTCGTTGCATTTCGTATCTCGTTGTCTTTTTCAGGGTCATCGCTGTATTTATAATCCTCAGGGAATCGAATCTTGTCTATAGCCCAGAAGTACCAATTTTGTAGTTCGTTATAAAACTGCTTTGTTACAGGGTCAATAGAAAATGCTACTTTGATATTCTGAAGCGACGAAAAATCACAATCGCCGATTTGCTTTATAAATGTCTTGTTTGTAAGGTCAGGGCTTACGTAATAGGTGAATCTTTTGAAATAGCTCCACTGCCTTCTTTTGCCAGCGTATTCGGGATATATAAGGGAGAAGCGGAATCCTCTCCCTCTCTCTCCCTGAGGGGAATAATAGATAAAAATGCCAGCATCTGCATAGGTATCCTTCAGTATTCTCTTTCCCTTTTCATACTGAGCCTTTTTCCCGCTTCGCTCAGTCAGGGGTTGCGCCGCTTCAAAAGAGCAGATAAGCATTTTCTCATTCTGAGCAAAGTTTATCTCTCCAATCACTGTGCCCTTTCTAAAATTGTCATCGTCATACTGAGATAACTCCTCCATTCGGGGCACAAAGGAGCGGTTTTTCTCACGGAAAAAATCGACAAATTTTTCTAAGTTAAAATCTTCGATAATGCTCTTTAAAATCTCTTTGCCCATAATTCATTATTTTTAAGACGAAATCTTTCGATTTTCAACTGCAATAATGATTTCCTTGGATAAGTTCCTCAGTCTCTCCCTTTCCCTTTCTAAATAGTCCTCACCTAACTCATTTTTGAGTGCTGATATCTCTGTTATAGCCTTTTTGCGATTGCTATCACCCGAGATTTCAAGATTAGCTATACGGCGCAGGGTATAGTCCGAAAGGGTGCCGTAATCAATGATGTCTTCCTTCAGTGTTCTTAAAAAATCCATATATGGCAGTAATTCGTCCCATGGGTTACTAAGAAACGTCTTGATATTACTCAATGCCTTTGTCTCAAGGCTCTGCTCGCTCGTGGGCAAATAGCGATGCTCTCTATACTTTTTAACGGACTCGTAAAAATCCCAGAATTCTGAACTCAGCGGAAGTCTCTCTTCATCTTTTTCACAGGCTATTCGATCAAAAACCTCTTCAAAAGTGGGCTGATATATCTGCCTATCGGTATCGTATTTCACAGCATGAATGTAAAGCCTTCCCTTCTTTAGAAAGACTAAAAGTTCATTTTCATCTGATTTTTTAGCTACCTTTATGCGGTTGGGACAGTTCTTTAGTTCTTTTATAAGCTTCGGATTTTCTTGCTTGATCTCTAAATATCTTCGTAAAGCTCTGGTATAAAAACCCTCTTCTTCAAGGTTTTCAGGGTTTTTCTGAATTTTCTCAAACAATTTTGAAGGAGTTGGTTCTTCATCGATATCAAAAATCTTTGCATCTTCGCCAAGAGTGTTGTGTATCAAAAACATCTTGTTGCCCGCAATCTCCCTTGATTTAACGAGCTCTGCACCCTGTTCAGTTGGGAAAAAGTTTACTATATACAGCTCATCAAAGACCTTTTTACTTATCCGATTTATACGCCCTAAGCGCTGAATTACTCTGACAGGGTTCCACGGAATATCATAGTTGATGACGATGCCAGCACGGTTTAAATTGAACCCCTCTGAGATTCTGTCCGTGGTAAGAAGGATATCGTAGTCGTCCTCCTGCTTAGAATAGGATGCGTCAAAGTTTTTGTTTATCTTGATTACTTCAGATGCCGATAAATCACCAGCTATCACAAGAACTCTCTCTCCGAAATGCGCTTTCAGTTTTGGAGCAAGGTGTTTAACGGTGTCAATGTACTCCGAGAATATGATCACTTTTCTTTTGGGCTCATCCCTGTTTGGCTTTTGATTAAATACATGTTTAAGATTTTTTATTAAACAAGCAGCCTTTGGATCATTCTGAATTAGATTCAAGGCTGTCAACTCTTCAACTATATGATCAAAAAGCTTTAGATCGGCCTCGATATGAGAAATGAATTCATCCTTATATCTAAATTTGCTCACCTCATAAATTTCATGATTTTTCGGATAATCACCATTTCTGATCTTTTGAGAGTAGTCTCTCAGGTGTTCCTCAATCTGGTCTAAATCGAGGTTATAAATTTTCTCTAATAGGGAGCGGTCGAGAATAAATCTGCCAGTCTTTATGATAAATTGCAGCGCATTCTCTGTTACTTTTTTAAAGTTCTCAATGCTTTGCTTAAAAGAGCCAAAGGAGCTCTCAAAGCGCTTAACAAGCAGCCGTCGCATGAAATCATATAGATTTCGCTGTTGAATGAACTGAAAGTTTTCTTTTTTCTCTAATTTTTCTTCATCTAA
The DNA here is from genome assembly GCA_937139565.1 of uncultured Nitrospiraceae bacterium. Lineage (GTDB taxonomy): Bacteria > Nitrospirota > Thermodesulfovibrionia > Thermodesulfovibrionales > Thermodesulfovibrionaceae > Thermodesulfovibrio. The sequence continues at coordinate 6,565 of CAKZQH010000031.1, forward strand.
TTTTTTGCGCTCAATCTTGTACTCAAAGGGGCGATAGATGGCACCTTTAAATTGTCCATCTTCATCAGGATCAGCAAAATAGTTGCCTACAATCCTATCGTAAAATCCTGACTGCTCTTTTGTTAATTCGAAAAACCACTCCTGTGGATCTCTAACTTTTGACAGGGCTTTTACTTCGTCCTTATAGGTGGGGTTATTGAGTAAATCGAGGCGGTTACGTCTGATGGTAACAGGCTCTATCACATCCCTGATCTGCCTTGCGAGGTACTGTGAACGTTTCTTTACTTTCTGTAGCTCTATTTTTTCATCACCGAAAAGTCCTTTATAGTAATTTATCGCCTTCTCCCTCTTCGATTCATTTGAAGAGTTATGGTATTTTTTGATGTACGCAAGTCTGTCAAAGATGCCCTTAAATGACCTGAATCTATCAACAAGGTTATTGTCAAGAGTAATTGAAGATTTCTTTGGTGTGATAAAGAGCTTGAGCAAAGACAAAACATCACCTGGCCTGTTATTAAAAGGCGTTGCAGTGAGCAGAATTACGATCCTGTTACGGCATATGTTCTTCAGGTATTCATAGTCCTTTGTATCCTGATTTCTGAAGCGGTGTGCCTCGTCAACTATTACCACCTCTATGTCTCGTGCTCTGCCAACGAATTCTGCTACACTCTCTAAATCACCCAAAGATCTTACTTCCCAATCATATAGCTGAAACTCCTCTAAGTATTTAAGCCATCCAGAATTTTTGTTCTTATCTCCCACAAGTGCGGGCGGACATATAACAATACCTCTTTTTTTCAATTCCCTTGCCACAGCACAGGCAATGATTGTCTTCCCAAGGCCTACCACATCGGCAATGATGACTCCATTATATTTATCTATAATCGCTAACGCCTGTTTGACAGCATCAAGCTGATACTGGTATGGGATGTATCCATTTTGTTCAAGTAATCTGCTAAGCGATTGCCCGATATCCTTTTGCTCAAATGATTCTATATAAGTCTTAAGGATCAGTACAAAAGCCTCAAATGGAGTGATGTCCTTGATGTGGGTCTCTTTTTCAACAATCTCAATTAGTTTCGTTCTAGTGGTATCATCTTCTGTTATTTTTACAGCTTTTTTCCAGAGGGCATCAAAGTAAGCCTCAGCGTCTTCAAACCCATAGTCACTTATCTCAACATTAAATTCATCCTGAGTTGTAAGTCCAGCCCTTGTGAGATTACTGCTTCCAGTGATAAAGAGATTTTTTCTGCCAACCTGGCTCTCCTCTAACTTAAATATGTAAACCTTTGCGTGATTGGGATTAAAGGTCTTTCTGATTATCAGCCTGTCTTCTCTAATGAGTTTTATGAAGAATCTTACCTGTTCATAGAACTCCTTGGTGTCAAAATCGTCAGAATTAAGGGATTTTTTTACTGATTGAAGAAACCTGTAGCATCTCTCCTCATCGGAAATCTGATTATCCCTATCGGCAACTTCGATAATGTTAAAGTTATAGAGATCCACATTTAGACCAACAAGTACCTTAAGATTTACATCAGGATTTTCGATTAGCCCTTGATAGAGCTCACTGATACCTGAGAAATAAAAGAAACCGACTAAAAATTTCAGTTCCTCACTTCTCCGAATTAACTCTATCAGACGATTCCTCAGGCTGGTCTCTTTGTGATTAGTTATGAAGTTTCTCATAGTTGAGCCATGTAGTTGACCTAACAATTACCACTAGCTGGATAGTTGTGTATGCACGCCTTGTGATTTTTCACAAAGTCTCAAAATTGAACTCGATGGCATTCGAAACCTCATCCTTCACAATCCCTAATTGGGTCTGGCTTGCATAGAGGATAATATAGCTCTATCACATCCAATTAGCATATATACTCTCCTCCAGAGCAGTGTGTACACTGATTCATAGGCTGTTTGTAAACAGAGTGTATTTCCATGGTTAATATTATATCATAGACTTACAGCACCTGCTACAAACTAGTATTTTTCGCAAGTTGTGAGACATTTCAATTATGATCTAACTAAAAAATCTCTCTCTTATCATCGAGACTGAGACAGTCGAAAAACTCCGAGATTTCGCCATCAAACTCTCCAGATCGCTTTTAATGACTAAAAATGATTTATATCCCATTATCGCTGTTGATAAAGATATGCGAGGTATTGAGACGAATCGGGTTTACTCAATCTTTGAATTTTTTGATCATCTTGAGCCATGGGATCAGGTGGCTTTCGCAAAGATGCCGGAAACTTTCATACTTCAGAAAGGAAGCATCATAATCGGAGGTCTGGTATCCGAGAATCCTGGTGAGATTGAACCTGGTGCGTGAGACCGCGGATTAAAATATAAACTTGTATGATCACTTTTTCAACTATGCTTTTTGCCCTTACGAGTGGGAACAAGCCATATTATTAACATAGATTACTGCTATGGTCTCCGTAATCGAATGATGGGTTTATTTTGAATCCAGATGTTTTACTCACGTAACCTACGCATATTTCTGGTTTTAATCCATTGTATTCTGAGTATAATCTTTCTGCTATGAGGGTATCACGATTAACAAAAGACAAGGTTCTAATGAGATTGGTGAAGGATAGAGAGAGCTATGAGGGAGAGAATAAAGGCAGGAAGGGAATCTCTGAGAACATAGCGTATGCCTTTTGTCACTTTGAGGCCACTGAGTGGCAGAGGCAGTCTCTTTCTGTCACTGCGAGGGGCTCGATGTCCCGAAGCAGTCTCTGACACCCCCCACATGTCACTGCGAGGCCACGAAGAAGCAACTACGAGATTGCTTCGCTTCGCTCGCAATGACAACAAAAGAAAATCCTCGCAATGACACATTCTTTGTCACTGCGAGGCCACGAAGTGGCCGTGGC
>CAKZQH010000032.1 GCA_937139565.1 uncultured Nitrospiraceae bacterium
TTAGAGTTATTTTTGCTATGCTTACTCATAAATCTCATTTTCATGTTAAGGAGAATTCTTTATAGTTGACTGCTTCAGTCTATCAATCTGCAGCATAAGGTTAATTTCAAGTATACTCTGGGACTGAAAGTAACCACCAAGCCTCCTTCGTATCTGCTCTATTCTGCTGTTAAGATTCTCTACTGCATTCGTCGTGTATATATATCTCCGTATCTCTTCAGGATATCTAAGAAAACACAGATAATTGTCTTTATTGAACAAATTTGCATCCTCTTTTGCCATATCCCTCCTTCCATTCCTCTGAAAATGGACATCGCAGAATTGAATACTTTAAGCCAATCACCTCTGTTTTCATTACCAAAACATGTAACCTCTTAGGCAAGATGCTCCTTTAGCCTTGTAAGTTCAGTTACAGAGTATGGAAGACCTAATTCCTTTAACGATAATGTAAGCTCACTGTCAGAATAACCATTAATGACAAGACTCATCAATAAATCTACATAGCTCTTATCAACTCTCTTATAAGGTTGTGGCAAAACATGAGGACGAAACTGTCCGTTTCTGTCCCGAGGAACATTGATGTTCAGTCTCCATGAGCCTGTTGTCAATTCCCTTGGATAGTAACCATTGCCTTTGTTGTTAGTGCTTTTTCAAGGAATATGTTACGTTCACCCTTCATGATTTCATTAATTAGTTCTTCCAGAAACCTGTGCATTGCTACTTTTTCATCTGCCTTTAGGTTAGCTTTGTCTTAGATCTCTTCAATGTCTGTTGATCCATTTTACAACCTCCTTTCTTTCTCTTAGACACAATGTTATTCTAACTCCCACCGTGGAAGGAAATGGCAAGAATGAGTGACAAAATCAGTTATTTTTATTTCGGGGTTGATTATAAAATCGTATGGGAAGTTATCAAAAGAAGACTTCCGGAGATAAAATCAATTATTCAAAGAGTTTTAAAAGAAATGGAGGAATGTTAACTGGCAACTAACCATTAGATAAGGTCTTGCAAAAGCACCTCTAATCTCTTTTTCTCAATATTTTCATGTCATCGAGCTAAATTTGAGCCCGTATATGTAACACTTAAGGCTTCAAACTCTGCGGTGATAGATCTTGTTTTTGACTACCACTATTTCTTTTTTTGAAACAGTATCCTCAGAGGGCTTGCTGATGGGATGCAGTCTTCGATGGAATCGAAAAGAACCTCTGCTTGTATATTGCCTACTAGATAGGGGGCAATGTCGTAAGTTGGAAACATAAAGATAAACCTATCTGGACGAAGAATGAAACTTCTCGTGTAAAGCTTCTCAAGTTCTTCTTCATCATGGACGTAGAGATATATTCTGCCGCTGGCTTCCTGTTTATGCAGATCTTCTCTAATTATGTTGTTGATCCTGCGCAAACAGCTTGGGGTTGCACGGATTAAATCTTTTAATTCTATCTTGCGCACCTTGTCTTGACCCACCAATAATACATTAAAACCAGTGTCACCGGAGTATGGATGAGCAGCTAAATGGATCTCACTGAAATATCTTTTTTTAAGACTAATTAACGGGGGAACATATAGGGCAATGGTAAATTCGTGGTAATAAATAGTATGAATATATTTGCAGTCGCTAGCGGTAACGGTTTTCTCCGTTTTTATGTTTGGTTTGCCCGATGTTGTATCCACCTCTATGGTTACATCGGTCTCACCAATTTCTTGAAACAGTAAATTTGCTAAAGCTTTACCATGGGAGCTATCTAAAAGTGGATAGCGGACATAAATTATAGAGCAAGAATTACAGGGATCATTTTTCTCTTTGTGTAATTCTGACTCTTTATGATCCATATTTGAATCTTCATCTGAATCTTCGTCTTTGTATCGTTCATAAAGGTAGTTAACGGCAACTCGTTTTAGTTTAAAAGGAAGATGTTGCTTACCATCGGCGCTACTCCAAGTTCCGCTAGCAGCAGTTCGACCGGAATCAAAACGACCACTAAACTTGCCGACAACGGTGCTATCCTTAGGATCAAAATAATTATTAAACCTGCTGTTGGCAGGGTCATTGGGTGCCATGTCATAGACCTGAAAATTGCCCTGATCATCTATTGTACCACCTAAGAGTAGATGCTCGCTTAAAGTTCCGGGTTTTAGGTAAAGGTGATAACCTTCTAACGGACACACCCCTGCTTGGTAAGGCGGCTTAAGCTTACAATTGTTCTCGTTAACCCATGCGCCTCCCTTTCGTATGAAATTTACTTGTATTGGATGTTTATCGTCAATAAGACCTGTGAAAAAGTAGTCTTCCAAGATTGCTGACTCCGTCGGAGATAGGCCTTTTTCTGGACAGATTAATTGTTCCTTGATTTCTGACTCCATCGGAGATAGGCCTTTCTCTAAATCTAAATAAGTTGACTGTTCAGTGTATACGAAGTACCCAATGTATGCAATAAATATCAAAAAAACAATTATCAAAACAGCTATGCGTTTAGCGCTTTTTTTCATTCTATTTACCTCCATTTAGCATAAATTAACATATCAGCGGTTTGAAAGTCTCCGAATCTTCTCAGTAGATATGGCCCGATTGTAGATCCTGACTTCATCAACGGCTCCACCAAAAACAGCGTTTCCATGACCCCAGCCTTTACGTGCGCAGACATAGAATGGATAGTTGACCTCCAGCTTGAGGTTTGGATAATACTCAATAGCTGCCTCCTTAACATTGATGTAAACTATCGCTTTACTGCCGTCATATATGCTTGCTTAGCTATTAACCTCATTTCTTTAATAAAATAATAAAGAAAGTTTACAAAATAGATGTTTCTGTTATTTGTTGGTATCGAAACCAGATTGTATACCCCCGAATAGATCTACTTTGACTGCATTATTTTGAAGGACATTCACAAAGTCATAAAGCCTTTCGGGTGTTATAAATATTCTATCTTGTCCCTCTATCAATAATCCTTGTTTTTCACTTGTGGCATATACTTCGATTTTAATTCTGTCTTTATCTTTGTAATAAATATGTGTTCCTTTCATATAGGACATAAGATTTCTTTGTCTTCTTCCTCTTTGGTACAGTTTTTTAAGATCCAAATCAGTGATTGATGCCTTTGCATCAGTCAGCGAAAACGTGTGTGTTTTAAAAAATGTCCTCACCACGAGTTTGCCGTCCCTAACAGCATAAGAAAGATACCTGGGACCAAGAGAATATACCATGATGGCCTTTTTTGAAGGTTCCATTCGTGCCACTTTCTATTGCAAGTAAGAAATCTTCGGCAGACTGGGGCGAAATTACAACTTTTCTACCATTATCAAAAAACAATAGCCAAACAGGATCTTTGCAGTCAGTTACTGTAAAAACAATTCCCCAGTTTTGGATATTCATAGTATCCTGCACAAAGGTAGGGAAGAGAGAGACGAGGACGAAGCTGTTTAGTGATTTTTTTGGGTTTTCCAGGATTTGCTTTGGCAATTTTAATTAAATTTTGAAGGGGATAAACATATCTATCTGGCAGTAAAAAATTATCAAGCCTATCAAGCATCGGAGATTTTATCATCAAAGTATTTTCTGAAACAACATATTCAGGCACAGGCTTGAAAATTACCATAACTAATATATGTACCCAACTCAAAGTAAGAATAACAGTGATTAAAAACAAAAGGGAAAACCAAATAAAATAACTTATCTTACGAGGAGCCCTCTTTGCATAAAACCATAGAGGTGCCGTCCCAATATTTTTGAATTCAGACACGCCTTTCCCCAAAAATAATCTCTTCAAAGATTGTTTCCTCACAATCGACAAAAAAGGCAATCATCTTGTAAAACCCCTTATTCACAAATTAGTTTCCCTAAAGGAGGGTTCCAAGATGATTGCCGTGATACAAAAAGGAGTAGATAGAATGATTAAGAAAGAGGCGATCATCACGAAAATGCGAAGAAATATCAGAAGGCAGCAAAATAGAGTAAATCCAAGCTTCTTGAAGAACTTACACCCACACTACACATGAACAGGTAGTATCTTGCCTCCCTGTTAAGAAACAGCGGAAAGGTGATATGTAGGAAGGGCAACGTAGTAGTTGTAGCTAATCCAACTCTCAAGGAATGAAAAACAGAAGCCTCCCATTAAGAGGCTGATAGTGATAGCTATTATTGAAATAATCCTCATGGAAGTTGATACTCTCCTTTGTGTTTTTCTCTAAAAGTTTTACCTCCCTCTTTACTACTCGTAACTGTTAAATCAGAATCTTTGAAGTAAAACTTGAGTTTACTCTGTTCAACTGTCTTTATTTTAGAGACTTTCTTTAAATTTATGAGATATGAACGATGGACTCTTTCAAATCCAAGATCTTTCAGTTTTTTCTCAAGAATTGATATATTTGCAGGAAACAGAAATTCTCCCCTATTTGTTACCAATACAGACTCATGTAGCTCTGCCTTGATAAAGAGAATTTCATCACAGTCAACTAACTCATACGAGTTAGAGGATGTTTTAACTAAAATCTTCCTCTTATTTACCTTTTTGCTATATTTTGTTATTCTGTCAATAACCTTTAATATATCCTCCCTCAGATAGGGTTTCACGATGTAATCTATAGCTCCAACACGAAATGCATCAAGGGCATAATTGCTGTATGCAGTCTGAAAAACAATGAAGATATCAGGATTTATAGCTGAGATTCGATATGCAAGTTCAATGCCGCTAATTCCAGGCATTCTTATATCTAAAAAAGCTACATCAAAATTGCTATCCCGCCGGAGAAAGGCCAAGGCATCCTCTGCGCTTTTAAAATCCACAATTGAAAATCTTCCAATGCTCTGGAGAATTCTCTTAAGTCTTTCAGTGGCAAGGGGTTCATCTTCTACAATTAGGAGTCTCATTTTTTTTCTCCAGAGTCATTGTAAATTTTGTCTGTTTCTGATTTTCAAGTCTTAAATTTCCACGGAATAGAATCTTTAATCTTTCATTAAGATTTCTGAGTCCTAAGCCAGGCTGAAAACTCTCTATTTTTTTTCCATCATTTGACACTGAGATCACTAAATTTTTATCTTTGTCTTGAATATTAACTTCTATATGTAAGTTTTCTCTATTATCAAAACCATGTTTTACAGCATTTTCAACAAGAAGTTGAATGGAGAATTTAGGAACAAGAAAATTGAAAACACTGTCATTGCCCATAATTTCTAAGGATATGGAATTGTTGAATCGGAGATTTTCTAGCTCAAGATAGTTTTTTGTATTATCGAGTTCTTCCCTTATGGTTATGCAAGGGTTTTCATCTATCATTTTTCTTAGAAAAGTGCTCAATTTAACAACAGCAAAAAGGGCTTTTTCTCTGTCAATCTCAATCAGAGAAGCTATAGTATTAAGCACGTTAAAGATGAAGTGCGAGTTTAATTGTGTATCAAGAGAGTTTAGCCTACTTAAAAGAAGGGTTTTCTCCATATGTTCTCTTTTAATCTTCATGCGAACAAACATATACATCAAAAGTCCCATAAGATAGTTCATAAGACCAACAAGAAAAGCAATAGAGTATGTATTATATCTTATGGTATCAGGTATGATTATTCCAAAAGAGGATGAGACGTAATAGGCAATTATGAAACCAATGTATCCAGAAGAAAAGGCAAATATGGCAGAAATAACCCACCAGAGTGTTTTATTTTTAATTCTTACTAATAGGAATGAGTTATTTATTGAAATTAAGGCAAATGATATTAAACTCAGCGAAAGCCCTAATATAACACCAACTTTTAGTCCGTCTATAAGTGGAAAATTCAGTATCAAATATATGAGAGAGGAAAGACTACATGAAAAAAGCAAGGATACTAAAACGATAATAAACCAGTCAAACAGCGTAATCCTTAGTCCTAAATCTTTCATCTTTGATCCCATTAATTAAGTTTACCAAACCAACCGATACTCCTAACCATCCTTGGTAACCGAAACTCATGTCACCACAAAGATAAAGCCCGCTAAAGGGGGTTATGTTTGGCGGGATTCTCAGGATATGATTTTTCATTGACATAGGAATTCCACCTGCGTTAAATCTTCCTAAATATCTCTTAAAAGTGATCGGTGTTGCTAAAAAGGATTCTTCAATCTGATCTGATCGAATATTAAATGTTTGTAAGAGTATCTGCAGAATCTCTGATTTTAGAACCTCTTTAGTGGATTTATATCTGTCTTTATCTAATCTCAACCAATCTGATACCTTTGTGTGGGTCGAGATCGTGAAGACTGTAGATGAATTATCTTTAGATGAATAAAACGAAATGAACAGCTCACGAGATGTAAAGGTAGATATTTTATTTCCTGTTAAAAGGTAAAAAGATCCTTGAGGCTTAAAATTCCTTAAAACTCCATACAAGACAATAGCACCATTGTCATTAAGTAGAGGTTTGAAGGAGTCTAAGTATTTCCTTATCTTTTTATCCTTTATCATATCAGTATTTTCAAGAAAGGGATGGGCTAAAACTAACTTTGAAAACTTATATTCTGTGCCATTTGATTTTAAAACATAGCCATTTTGCTTTCTATCAATACTCTCTATAGCGGTTGAAAGCATTAGATTAATTCTTCTTTCATTCATCTGTATTTTGAAATTTTCAAAATCAACGGTATCGGCTGATATTCCAGTAAATGGATAGCCCAATGAAAGAAGCATAATCAATGCGTTTACATTACTGATTTCAGTCTGGGCAGTTATCATAACCTGAGAGTTTATAAATTCCAAGTATTCCCTATCAATTGTGTTGTAATATTTTTTAAGGAATCGGATGGCAGGAGTAAAGTATAGTGAGCCAAATTTTAAAAATGCCCATTTCATGTACTTTAAAGTAGAGAGAACGAGATTAGGAGATGAAAGATTAAAAATTGGAATTTTATCAAAAAACTGAAAAGTCACCTCATAGATTTTTTTCCAGAAATAAAAATGTCTTTTATTTGGAAAAACACGGTTTATTTCGTCAATTGTTTGTTCCAGGCTGAGAAATCTTCTTACTACACCCTTAGGAGTAAGAATAATAATAGATGGGTTTAAGATTTTAAAATTTTGTTTAAGATTAATTTCACTAAATAGAGTAGAAATAGGGAAGGGTAGCAATAGTCCAGGTATGGTTGTTGCCGCAGTTTTAAACTCAATTCCATTTCTTATGAAGCTTCCAGCACATCCGCCGAGACTTTTTCCCTTCTCAAAAAGAGTGACCTGAAATCCTAATTTTTGAAGTAAAAGGGAAGCACAAGAGCCAGCTATGCCTCCCCCTATAACTGCCACATCCATTAACTCTTCCTTGCAGTGACTACATAAAGAGGGTCAGAGTAAAGAGTGCAACCAAAGTATTTGTCATCTACTGGTCTTCTCCATCTTCTAAAAGAGTAAGTTTTATAATTATAGAATGCTCCTACCTTGCGAAGCAGTTCTATTACAAAACCCATTCTCTCAAATTCATGTAAATCAATCCAAAGCTTAATAACTTTTTCTGGAAAATATCTGTTAGAAAAACTAAAGCTCACAATTCCGTCTCTCTTTAGAACCCTTGAGATTTCCTTTATTACCTCAATAGGATTTTTCAAGTATTCTACAGATAGATCGCATACAACCACATCAAACTCCTCTTCATTGAAAGGAAGATTTGGATTTTTATTTAAGTCATGAACGACTGCTTTATGTAAAGTCGGATTGCTTCTCATTTCTTGCTCGTTCATTCCAAGCCCAGTAACCTGGCAGTAAAGCTCCGCTGGTATATGGGATTGATAGCTACTCATCAGATCTAAAACTTTTGCTCCTTTTGGTATAATTCGCCTGTAAAGATTTAAGAGATTTTCATGGCATACCCTATCAATGTGGTTAATAAGCCTTGGCTCTGAATAAAATATAGAGTCATCGCTTTCATCGGCTCTTTTAAAGCTTTCAGGATTATCAAGCTCAAAGTCTGTCTCCTTTCCATCAATGGGAATCTGCATTCCAGGTCCATATTCAAAGGGTTGACTACACCAGCAGATACACTCACCGCCCACACTCCTTGAGATTGCTGTAAAATCCACAATCTCACAATTCAAATCCAGATCATACTTAGCTATAGGATTATTCGCATCTATTTCAAGGGTTTTTTCAGTTTTATTTATAACTCTTACAGGTTGAATGTTTTCTGGAAAAACTCCAGCAATACCTAAAAAGAATCCAAAGGGATAAAATCTTCCAACCCTAGGTTCAATTTTGCCTGTATAGGTTTTAGTGGGTACAAACTGTCTTCTATCAACGGTTATAATGTTCTCTGGACTATGTTTAAACACCTCGCCACTTTTAAATGTCACATTTATAATGTCTCCAACATCTGCACCGAGAATTGAATAAACCAACTTCCCGGGCATAAATTCCGCATCTCTCCACATGTTTATCTTGCAGTAGTAGTTCTCTTCATGTTCACCAATTGAAGACTTCCACGAGAATCTCATTATGGCTTCTACCTTACTTTCCATACCTATCTTTGCCTCTGTTACTTTCATCTAAGCACCTCCTATTTTTTCTTAATTTTAGAAATTAAGGAAATTCTGTTTGTATGTCATTTTTGTAAGTTCATGATAAGATAAATTGAATAATATTAATTACTCTGGCAGATAATTTGTAACGACATTACCTCAAGAATTCCTTATCTAACAGGATATTATCTTATGAAGCTTATTCTCTTTAATTTCTATCTTTAAATTGTATTATGCGTATAATTCTTTCTGCTGTGATGAAGTATCACGATTAACAAAAGACATGGATATATGGAGATTGATAAAGGATGGAGTTGATCTATGTAGGAGCGGAAAATTGCAGGAAAGAGATATCTAAAGATATATAAGCAGTAAGAGTTTGCACTCTTGTCATTGAGACTTTGAGCGCAAGCGAGCAGGGAAGCAATCTTCTAAGCGCACGAGATGACAAAACAGCAGTTAGAGACTGCTTCGACCACTTCGTGGTCTCGCATTGACTGCATAGAATGCTCTTGCATTGACGAAAATTTGACGAAAAGAGATTCAGTGAAGGCGATAAAACTGAGAAAAGGATTCTAACATTATAAAAGAAATATTTCTGAAACATTTCTTTTGTTGGCGATTTAATATTACCTTATGTAGAATTAAAATAACCGTTGATAATCAGGAGAGATTATGGTAGAATTTACTAATTTTGAATCAATGGGTGGAAGATTCAAGCAGATGTTTAAAAATAAACCTCTCAAAACATGGCTGAAAATTTTTGCTCCTAATGCTCCCTTATCCTTGAATTTAAATCTAACTGTGATTTATCTATATCAACAAAGAAGCAAATGAAGGAAGTTCGAGAAATATTCAATAAACTATCACTGGAATTAGTAGATAAATTTTTTAACTCCAAAAAAATCTCTTTTATATTAAGGGAGGCTTGTTATGGATATGCTTCTTTATAAGATTGCTTTAGCTGGATATATGCATGATATTGGAAAATTT
>CAKZQH010000033.1 GCA_937139565.1 uncultured Nitrospiraceae bacterium
AACAGAAAGAAGCACTCCATAGATAAAGGCAAGAAATAGAAAAAGTAGAAAAAACTCAAAATTTATAATGTCAAGAAGATACGAGAGAGGAATAGCGATATATCCTAAAAATTCTATAACTGGTCCAAAGGCTTCAAACAGTAAAAAATACGGAACAATGAGTAAACCTAACGTTCCGTATCTTGGATTAAAAGTCATTCTCTTGTATTTAAAAAGAGTTTGAAGAAGTCCGATATGCCATCTAATTCGCTGTTTGGATAAGTTTTTTAAATCCTCAGGAGCTTCAGTCCAGCAAATAGGATCAGGAATAAACCTTATGCTGTAAGGGAGCTTGTTTTCCCTACAATATTTATGAAGTTTTAAAACAATCTCCATATCCTCAGTAATGCTTTCTCTGCTATAACCTCCTACAGCAATAACAGAAGATTTATTAAACATTGAAAAGGCTCCAGAAAGTATGAGAATTCCATTTAAAAAGTCAAGACCGACCCTTCCAAAAAGAAAAGCTCTCAAATACTCTACAATTTGAAATATTAAAATACCCTTCTTTGGAAGTTCAATTTCTCCATGGGATTTATTGCCTCTTGTAAGAACTCTCACAACACCACTACAAGCAACAACAGGGATTGGACTCTCTATAACTGGTGTCATAAGCCTAAGAAGAGCATCTCTTTCAAGCACTGAGTCAGCGTCAACTGAACAAAAATAAGGATAGTGGCTGAAATTTATACCACAGTTAAGAGCATCTGCTTTTCCGCCATTTTCTTTGTCTATGACTGTAAGATTAGGTATCGCAGGATTAAAATAAAAGGCAATTACTTTTTCGGTTTTAATATGTTCTCTATAGATTAGGTCAATTTTTCTAAGATTAAATTCATCAATTAAAAGTCTAAGAGTCTCATCTGTAGAGCCATCATTAACAACTATAACCTCAAAAAAGGGATAATTAACAGCGAGAGCAGATTTTACTGAACGCAGGATAACATTAGCTTCGTTATAGGCAGGGATTATAATTGATACAGGTGGTGTTTCATGGGAAGTCTCAAATTCAACAAAAGGAAGATATTTTGTTCTATTGATATACTGAAAAGTAACAAAAATGGCTATAGCTAATAAAAATGAATAAAAAATATTAAATCCAGCCCAATAAATTCCTACACAATAGTTAAAAACAATAATAATATTAACTAAAAATTCCACTGCCACCTCACTATATCTATATCAATTTTTAAAAGCTTCACAATGAGAAATAGATTCCTTTTCTTCCACCAACTCTCTTTCAAAGCCTAACCTACAAACAGAATAAATCTTTTCAGATATTATTCTGCACTTTTCTCTTATATTGAGATTTGTACTATTCAGATTTTCCCTAATAGTTTCTATATATCCGCTTTTTTGTAATGCCTCATATATACTATCCTTTGCATATCTGTCCTCTGAATTTAAAACCCTTATAATTGAGTCTAATGCATCTTCTCGGAAGCCCACGAGTACTCGAGCTGCAGCATCCCTTACCTGCCAAACCTTATCATAAATTAGCTTTTCAATGGCTGGGATAGTATTTTTTCTTTTTATTCTGTCAAATATATACAAAAGCCTTAGCCTGACAAACCAGGCGCTATCATCGCTTATTTCTAATAGTTTATCTATGCTTTTTTCATCTAAATATTTAGCATTTCTCTCTAATATCTTCAGTGCTTGGGCTCGAACTTCAACATCTTTATGATTTAAATAATCTAAAGCCATATTAACCAAAGAAGCATTTTCAAAGTTACTTAGAACATCCAGGATAATAGCAAGAAGTTGAGGATTATCCCTGGATTTATTTGTGTATTCAAGCAAATGGGGCAAAAAATTGGGAGAAAATTTAATCAAAGAAGTCTTAATTGTTTTAACTGCAGCAAGTTTTGATTCATAAATAGATGACAAATTTTCAAGAATTCCTCTAAGGGCTTTCTCTGAACCAATGTTAGAAAGAGCAAGCAAAGTTGTTGAGACCACCTCTGAGTTTTTATCTTTTAAAAGAGGAATTAATTTATCTACTGAGCGTTCGCTTTTTATTTTTCCCAATCTATCAATTGCTATGCATTTTTTAATGGTAGATCTACTTTTAAGTGATTTTTCATAAAAATTCACATATCCAAATTTTTCAAAGATAGGATACAGTTCATCTCGAGAATAGCCTTTTTCAAGTCCGTCAAGCAAAACATCCTCTAATGCTTCTCGATAAAGAGAGTTCTTTGGAGGAGAAAAGGTCTTCTCTGCAGAAAGTTTATTTTTAATAAAATTATCAAAAGCTTGTGTATAAATTTCCCTCAATCTATCTAACTTGGCAAATCTTCTTTTTCTGTAGAGTCTTCTCGAAAAAATAAAGAGTAAAATCCCACCTAAAATGAGAGTCAAGGAAAAAATAAAAACTATAATAATTTCACGAACTATTTCATCCACTGGTTATCTCTTTAAAATTTATTTTAATTATCTTTTTCAAGAAAGCTTAAAAATTGCTCCTCTGAAAATCTTCTATTGGGCCTTATTTCAAAAAAATCCGCTGAATAATCCCAGTTAGCTTTAATTTTCTTCATTTCCCTATGGATTCGCTCAAAAAATTTTTCTCCATTTTTTAAGTTACAATTTCCTAAAAAAACTAAAAAATTATTATTATTAAGAACATAAACTGAATCCATTCTTTTTCTACTATTTGATGAGATGCAATTAAATAAACTGTCAAACAACTCAAAATATTTCTCCTTCGCCAAATTAGCGTCTAATCTGTTTATTTTAATCTTTAAAACGGAAATTATATGGCCCTTCTTTATTGAATGATCTCTTATTTTTTTCACTTGTCCACCATAAACTTCAAACATTTCTTTTCTCCTTTTTTAATTATACAAAACCTATAAGAAAAAAACTATTCCAAAAGAAAAGGATAAAATCTAAAGACAAGCTAAAATTGGAAAAATCAAAGACAGATGGAAATAAATATCATTTTCTATCTTCTATAAAAAATTCTGATAGTTGTCAAAATTAATTTTATTAGTTATTATTAGGCATAGCTATTATAAGGAAGTAAAATTGAAAATTCTGTTTGATTTAAGTTGTACTCTTTTGTCTGAAGCACTTAAGGAAGTTCTTTCTAATGAAAAAGACTTTGTTATCATACATAACATTCTCGATGATCTCCCAGATATTGTTATTACTGATACCTGTAAGCTTAAATCTGGACTTAAGGAAAAATATCCCAACTCAAATTTCATTATTATTGATTTAGGACAAAAAAGAGATGAGATTTTATCTGCGCTTATATCCTATACACTAAAAGGAGTTATATCCTCTGACACTGGAATAGAATTATTTAAAAAGGCTCTAAGATCTATAAATGATGGTCAGGTATGGCTAAGCAATACACTCACCAGCCTTCTTTTAAATAATAAAAACTTAAAAAAGTCAGGAAGAATTGAGTTTACTGATAAGGAGAAAAATATAATTCAATTAATATGCGAGGGAAGGTCAAATAGAGAAATAGCAAGAGAAATTTTTGTTAGTGAGCAAACAGTAAAAACACATTTAAATAGAATTTATAGAAAACTTAACATAAAAAACAGATATCAACTTATTAATATTTTTCATAATCAATGAGACTTTCATAGTTTTGTTACAAAAATAAACACTGATTGTTACTTTATGTGACAAAAAGAAATAATTCGCTTCTTTAATGCCTTATTTATTCACACAAATATTTTGGCATATTTATTGCAATAGCAAAAAAATATGGTAAAAATAATTGAAGATACAATGGATTTCCTCAAATCTGTACCTCCCTTTGAATTTTTAAACGACGAGATTATTAATTCTGTTGCTGTTAAGACATCTATGGAATACTACTCTAAAGGTACTCATATTCTTATTCAAGACGGTCAGCCAAGTGAGTTTTTGTACATTATAAAAAAAGGCGGAGTAAAGGTTTACAGAAGAGTTGAAGCTGAAGAAATAGTTATTGACTACCGAAGCGAAGGAGATAGTTTTGGATTTGTATCCCTTATAAGTGGAGATAAGTCAAGGGCAAATGTTGTTGCCATTGATGATACCATCTGTTATTTAGTTCCAAAGGAAACAGTCATAAATCTAATAAATAAATTTCCTGAAGTAAGAGATTTCTTTTTAAGGTCTTTTATGAATATTTACTTAGATAAAGGCTACAAACAGGAAATCTCAAAAAAAGCAATAACCTATACTGTAGATAAAATACTTTTTACTACACCAGTTGAAGAAGTGGCTACGAAAAAAGTTATCTATGTTCAAGACAAAACTTCCATTAAAGATGCTGCAAGGGTAATGTGTGAAAACTCTATTAGCTCTCTAATAATCCTGGATGAGAGAGAAATTCCTGTTGGTATTATAACTGATAAGGATTTGCGAAAAAAGGTTGTTGCATCAGCAAGAAATGTGGATGAGCCAGTGCGAAATATTATGAGCTATCCTATTATAACAATCGATGCTAAGGACTTCTGCTTTGAAGCTATAATAAGAATGCTTAAATACAACATTCATCACCTTCTAGTCATAAAAAATGGCAAAATTGATGGAATAATTACTAACCACGATATAATGATGCTTCAGGGATTCTCTCCAATTACGATTGTAAGGGATTTGGAAATACAGCAAACAGTAGAAGGACTAATGCACACTTCAAAACAAATAAACTCAATTGTTGGCAATCTGATTTCTCAAGGTGCAAAAGCGAGCAACATAACACGAATTATAACTGAAATAAATGATCGAATAGTAAGGAAAATCATTCAGTTTGCAGAGAGAGAACTGGGTCAGCCACCGGTGCCTTACTGTTGGTTAGCATTAGGTTCAGAGGGTAGAAAGGAACAAACCTTTAAAACCGATCAGGATAATGCGCTAATATATGCTGATCCACCTCCTCCTGAGCAAGAAGCGGTTCATCGGTATTTTATTGAATTTACAAAATTTATAACAGACAATCTCCTAAAGTGTGGCTTCCCTCCATGCCCTGGTGAGATAATGGCAAGCAATCCTAAATGGTGTCAGCCTCTAAAAGTCTGGAAAAAGTATTTTTCCCAATGGATATACACTCCCAAAGGCGAAAATATAAATCTTTCAAATATATTTTTTGACTTTAGAGGTATTTATGGAGACCTCTCCCTTGAGGAAAACCTGCGAGATTATCTTTTAGGAATTGTAAAGGATCAAAAGGTTTTTCTTGGATATCTTGCTAACCTGGCTGTTAGAAACAAGCCTCCTTTAGGCTTCTTCAAGACCTTTGTGGTAGAAAAAAGCGGAGAGCATAAAGACAAACTAAATCTTAAAATAAAAGGCATTGCTCCAATTGTTGACATTATAAGACTATTTAGTCTTGAAAAAGGCATTAGAGAAACTTCAACGTTGGAGAGAATAGAATCACTAAAAAATAAACATTCAGTTGTAAAGGACCACGCTGAAGAAATAATATATGCTTTTGAATTTTTAACTCTCCTCAGAATAAGGCATCAGTATGAACAAGTTCTTCAGGGTAATATGCCTGATAACTTTATAGATCCTGAATCTTTAAGCAATCTTGAGAAAAAACTTTTAAAGGATACTTTTCAGCTTATATCGAAACTACAGGACATTTTAATAGAAAGATATAAGCTGATGATTATATAAATGATGATAAATTTTTTCAAGAAAAAAAAGGAAAGAAATATTATTTCACAAAAAAACATTGGAGAGATGAATTTTGTGGTAGTTGATACAGAACTTACCGGATTAAATGAATTCAGAGACAACATCATCGCAATCGGTGCAATAAAAATGAAAGGGAAAGCCATAAAAATAGGAGAAGTTTTTTACAGAACAGTAAGTCCCTCAACAGCTAAATTTAGAAAAGAAAGCATAATGATTCATGAAATAACTCCATCTGAACTTGAAAACTGTCCTAAAATTGAACCAATATTAAGAGAATTTTTAGATTTCTCAAAGGATAGTATTCTTGTAGGGCACTGCCTTGATATAGACATATCATTTTTGAAAAAAGAGATCAGGAATAATTTAAATTTAGTTTTCGAACCTTTTGGCATAGACACTCTTCTGCTTTATAAGCGGTTAATTAAGCGGGGAGTTTTACCTGAGAGTTTTCAATATAAGAATTCCTTAGAGGAAATTGCTCTTTCTCTTGATATCGAAGCAAAGGAATTACATGATGCTTTATCTGATGCCTTTATCACAGCTCAGATTTTTCAGAAATTGCTATGCTATCTTGTTGATTTAAGAATCTTCACCGTGGGAGAACTATTAAGCATTGGCTCAATAGAGGAAGGAACCTATGATAGGGTTATAAAAAAGGAGAGTTATCAACTTTAAAAGGAGGAGGTTGTTTATGCGAGAAGAAATACTTAAATCATCACACTTTAAGGAGCTTGTTAAGAGTAAAAACACTATTTCTTTAATTCTTACTTTGCTGGAACTGATACTCTATTTTGGCTTCATCTTATTAATTGCCTATAACAAAGATTTTCTTGGACAGAAAATTTATGGTCCTGTAACTGTAGGGATACCAGTAGGTATAGGAGTAATAATCCTCAGTTGGGTGCTCACTGGAATTTATGTTCTTTGGTCAAACAGAGTATATGATGAGAAAGTGTTAAAAATAAGAGAAAAATTAGGAGGAGAATGATGACCGAGACTGTTCTGGGGCATCCCACACTAACAGGAATTGTATTCTTTTTGCTTTTCGTAGCAGCTACCCTTTACATAACCTATTGGGCAGCAAAAAGAACAAGAACTACTGCTGAGTTTTACGCTGCTGGAAGAAGTATTACTGGATTACAAAATGGTCTTGCGCTGGCAGGTGATTACATGTCTGCAGCGAGCTTTCTCGGTATTGCTGGACTTGTCTCTCTAAAAGGTTATGACGGGCTTATCTATGCAGTAGGATTTCTTGTAGGTTGGCCTATAGTTACTTTTTTAATTGCAGAGCCCCTTAGAAACCTCGGCAAATACACCTTTGCAGATGTGGTTGCTTATAGACTAAAGCAAAGACCCATCAGAACAGCAGCAGCCACAGGAGCATTGATCACTGTACTACTCTATTTAATTGCTCAAATGGTAGGTGCCGGCTCTTTAATAAAGCTAATGTTTGGACTACCCTATGAGATAGCAATAATTGTTGTTGGATGTCTGATGATAGCCTATGTTCTTTTTGGAGGAATGCTTGCAACCACATGGGTGCAAATAATTAAAGCTATTCTTCTTCTTGGTGGTGCAACCCTTCTTGTTCTTCTAATTTTATACCAATTCGGATTTAATTATGTAGAGCTTTTCTCTAATGTGACGGAAAAATACGGAGATAAATTCGTTCAGCCAGGAGGCCTTATAAAAAATCCATTAGATGCCCTCTCGCTCGGACTTGCTCTAATGTTTGGAACAGCAGGACTTCCACATATTTTAATGAGATTTTATACTGTGCCAGATGCAAAGGAAGCAAGAAAATCCGTATTCTATGCCACAGGTTTCATAGGATATTTTTATATACTCACCTTTACTATAGGATTTGGTGCAGCAGCACTCGTAGGACATGAAATAATAACTAAAATTGACAAAGGTGGCAACATGGCTGCACCATTGCTTGCCGAAGCATTAGGAGGAGAGATTTTTCTCGGATTCCTTGCTGCTGTAGCCTTTGCAACTATTTTGGCAGTTGTAGCTGGGCTTACCCTTGCAGGTGCTTCTGCGGTTTCCCATGATATTTATGTTGGTGTCATAAAAAGAGGCAAAGCCGATGAAAAATTAGAAGTTAAGGCAGCAAAAATTGCTACCCTTTGTCTTGGACTCCTCGCAATAATACTTGGAATTGTTTTTAAAGGACAGAATGTAGCATTTATGGTTGGTTTAGCCTTTGCAATTGCTGCCTCAGCAAACTTCCCTGCTCTTTTCATGTCCATTTTCTGGAAAAAATTCACCACCCAGGGAGCAGTATGGAGCATATACTCAGGCCTTGCCTTAAGCGTAGCTCTTATTATTATTAGCCCCACTGTATGGGTTGACATATTAAAATACGAAAAAGCTATTTTCCCATTGAAAAATCCTGCTATTGTATCCTTTTTGGGTTCTTTCATCGTTGGAATAGTTGTATCTTTTTTGACTACGGAAAAAGAGGCTGAAGAGAAGTTCGAAGATGAAAAAATAAGATCATATATAGGCATAGGTGCTGAATAAAATGCCAAAAAATGTTAAAATCAATAGAAAAAAAAGGAGGTAAACTATGACTCAAGGCATTGATGTTTTACTTAAAGAACAGAGAGCATTCCCTCCGCCAAAGGAAATCTCTGAAAAAGCTTCTATTAAAAGCATAGCGGAATATGAAAGCCTTTACAAACGTTCAATTGAAGATCCGGAAGGTTTCTGGAGTGAAATTGCTGAGCAAAACATTACTTGGTATAAAAAATGGGATAAAGTATTAGAATATGACTTTAACAAACCTTATATTAAATGGTTTATTGGTGGCAAACTAAATGCATCTTATAACTGCCTTGATCGCAATCTTTCTACTTTAGGAAATAAAGCAGCATTAATATGGGAAGCCGATGATGGAGAGATAAAAACTTACACTTACTGGCAACTCTATAGAGAGGTTAACAGATTTGCTAATGTTTTAAAGAAATTAGGCGTAAAGAAGGGAGATCGTGTATCAGTTTATCTTCCAATGATTCCGGAGCTACCTATAACACTTTTAGCATGTGCGAGAATTGGAGCTATTCACAGCGTAGTATTTGCAGGTTTTTCAGCTCAATCTCTAAGGGACAGAATAAATGACTGCGGAGCAAAATTGTTAATCACCGCTAATCAGGGCTTAAGAGGAGGAAGGATAGTTCCACTTAAAGCAAATGCAGACCAAGCACTTGAAGGTGCTCCTTCTGTGGAAAAGGTAATCGTAGTAAAAAGAACTCCAAACTTTGTTGACATGGATCCCCAGAGAGATTTTTGGTGGCATGACTTAATGAATGATCCTGACTTAGAGAATTACTGTGAACCTGAGCAGATGGATGCAGAGGATCCGCTATTTATTCTTTATACCTCAGGTTCAACAGGAAAACCAAAGGGTGTTTTACATACCACTGGTGGATATATGGTTTACACAAATATTACGTTTAAATTGGCCTTCGACTATAAACCAGAAGAAACCTTCTTCTGCACTGCAGATATTGGATGGGTAACAGGTCACAGCTATATCGTATATGGACCATTAAGTGCTGGAGCTACTTCCCTAATGTTTGAGGGCGTTCCCAGCTATCCAAATCCTGGAAGATTTTGGGAAATAGTGGAAAAACATCGGGTAAATATTTTCTATACAGCACCAACAGCAATCAGAGCTCTCATGAGAGAAGGTGAGAAATGGCCAAACAAGTATGACCTTTCAAGCTTAAGAATTCTTGGCACTGTTGGTGAACCCATTAACCCAGAGGCATGGATGTGGTATTATGTGCATGTAGGAAAACAGCGCTGTCCTATAGTAGATACCTGGTGGCAGACTGAAACAGGCGGATTCATGATAACACCCCTACCAGGAGCCATGACTCTTAAACCAGGCTCTGCAACAAGACCATTCTTTGGCGTGGTTCCAAGAGTTCTTAAGGAAGATGGTTCACCTGCAGGAGTAAACGAAGGAGGATATCTTGTAATTGAGAAACCATGGCCAGGCATGCTCAGGGGAACTTGGGGAGATCCAGAAAACAAAAGAATGAAGGAAGTCTATTTCTCTCGATTCCCTGGCAAATACTTTACTGGTGATGGAGCAAGAGTTGATGAAGATGGTGATTACTGGTTAATGGGTAGAATTGACGATGTTATTAATGTTTCCGGTCATAGAATAGGAACTGCTGAGGTGGAATCTGCCTTAGTGGCCCATCCGTCGGTTGCAGAAGCAGCAGTAGTTGGTTTCCCCCATGACATAAAAGGTGAAGGAATTTATGTGTATGTTGTTTTGAAGGAAGGATTTGAACCTTCAAAGGACCTTGAAAAACTTCTAATATCCCACATAAGACAAATGATTGGACCAATTGCAACCCCAGATAAAATTCAGTTTGCAGGCGGACTTCCTAAAACAAGAAGCGGTAAAATTATGAGACGAATTTTAAGAAAAATTGCCTCTGGTGCACTCGAGGAACTCGGAGACACCTCAACACTTGCAGACCCTTCTGTTGTTGAAGAGCTAATCTCAGGCAGAAAATAAAATAGGAGGGCTTTATGCCCTCCTTACTTTATCCAAATCCTCTGTAAAACCCTACTTCATCAGAAGAATACAAATTTAACTCAAAAAAACCAAATATTTCAGAGGCTTATATCTTCCTTACTCCCTAATATAGTCTAATACCTTTTACACTTTTCAAAGCAGATTTTTCTCTTACTCTGTTTACTTGTATCAAAAATCTTTTACTGGTAAAACTTGAATCAAAGAAATAAATCTACTTTCCTATGATTTCTGCCTTTACACCCTTTAATCCATTGTATTTTGCATATTTTCTTCTGTAAATGGCTTTACTATTAACAAAAGACATAGTTAATGGAGATTGCTAAAGGATAATGTGATCTATGAAGTAGCGAATAATCGCGAGAAGAAGATCTCTGAGAACATAGTGTGTGCATTTTGTTACAGCGAGGCCACTAACTGGCCAAAGCAGTTTTAAATGCATGTTCAAAGAGGAGATTACTTCCTTCTCGCTTATGCTCTAAGTCGTAATGACATTCATTCTTGTCACTGCGAGCCTCTCGATGAGGCGAAGCAGTCTCTGACATCCCTCTTTCGTCACTGCGAGGCCACGAAGTGGCCGTGGCAGTCTCTTCCTGTCACTGCGAGGGACTCGATGTCCCGAAG
>CAKZQH010000034.1 GCA_937139565.1 uncultured Nitrospiraceae bacterium
TCACTGCGAGGGACTCGATGTCCCGAAGCAGTCTCTAAGTAAAGCCTACAAAGAGGCAACGACGAGATTGCTTCGCTGCGCTCGCAATGACTCCTCCTCCACCGTCATTCCGAACGAAGTGAGGAATCTCATTTCGTCCAAGGAGGGGAAAGACGAGATTGCGGAACCTGTTCCGAGCGTAGCGAGGAATCCCGCTTCTCGCAATGACGAAAAAAGGACTCACAATGCCCCCTCTCGGTGTCACTGCGAGGCCACGAAGTGGCCGTGGCAGTCTCCACCTTCCCCATATGTCACTGCGAGGGACTCGATGTCCCGAAGCAGTCTCTAAGTAAAGCCTACAAAGAGGCAACGACGAGATTGCTTCGCTTCGCTCGCAATTACAATAAAACGAAATGTCACTGCGAAGGCCTCTATGGCCTGTGGCAGTCTCTGGGACTTCCGTGTCGTCACTGCGAGCCTCTCGATGAGGCGAAGCAGTCTTTAAGTAAAGCCTGCGAAGAGGCAACGACGAGATTGCTTCGCTTCGCTCGCAATGACAATAAAACGAAATGTCACTGCGAAGGCCTCTATGGCCTGTGGCAGTCTCTGGGACTTCCATGTCGTCACTGCGAGCCTCTCGATGAGGCGAAGCAGTCTCTAAGTAAAGCCTGTGAAGAGGTAACTACGAGATTGCTTCGTCGCTTGCGCTCCTCGCAATGACAGAAGAGGACGCTCGCGATGACTTCTACCCCTTGTCATTCCGAGCGTAGCGAGGAATCCCGCTTCTCGCAATGACTTTGGGAATCGGAATGAGATCCCTTCGCTATGCTCGCAATGACAATGAAGTGAGGTCCAGCAATTACACCTGCCACATGTCATATGAGGAAAGAATACCCTTTTGAAGAGATTATTTTTGAGGAAAGGCGTTTACTTGACATTTTAACTATAGATTAAGATATCATTTTCTATGGATAGGAAGGTAGCTTTTATATACGATGAAATATTTCTTAAGCATGAGACTCCACCTGGTCATCCTGAATCAAAGGAAAGACTAATAGCAATAGTAAATCATTTGAAAAATTCTCCTGTTTGGGACAGATTAATTCATTTGAAGCCAAGAAGGGCAACGGAAGAGGAAATAGCACTTGTTCACGAAATTGGTTACATTGCAAAAATAAAAAACTCACCACCAGGATATCTTGATCCTGATACCTATATCTGTGAGAATACCTATGAGGTTGCTTGTTATGCAGTGGGAGCAGTGTTAGATGCCATTGATGGAATTGCGAAGAAAGATTTTGAGAGAGCTTTTTGTGCTGTGAGGCCACCCGGCCATCATGCTGAAATTGATACTGCGATGGGTTTTTGTATTTTTAATAATGTTTCAGTTGGTGCAATATATGCAAAGAAGCTTGGATTTCGAAAAATCTTCATAATAGATTTTGATGTTCATCATGGTAATGGCACTCAGCATATTTTTGAAGATGACTGTTCAGTTTTTTATTTTAGCGCACATCAGTTTCCTTTTTATCCAGGCACTGGAAGGGAACTTGAGATTGGTAGAGGAGCAGGTGAGGGTTGTACTTATAATATTCAATTGAGAGCAGGTGCTGGGACAAGGGAGTATTTAACCATATTTCAGGATATTCTACCACAGAAAATAAGGGAATTTAAGCCCGATCTTATTCTCGTGTCTGCAGGTTATGATATGCATCAGGAAGATCCAATGAGCCATATAAATGTCTCTACAGAGGGAGTAAGAAGCATCATCAGGAGCATTCTTAATTCTTTTTATGCACCAAAAATTTTTGTTCTTGAGGGCGGTTATAATCTTCAAGTCCTCGCAGAATGTGTAGAGCTAACTCTTTCTGAAATGCTTATTTAACTTTTCCACAAAATTAGCTTACCAATTTGATATAATATTCCCAATGGAAAAAATATTTTTTGAATTAGCCGATAGTCTGTATGAAGGAGTTTACATTGTTGATAAGAATAGAAAAATTATTTTCTGGAATAAAGCTGCAGAAAAGATTACGGGATATAAGGCAGATGAAGTTATTAGTCGGGGTTGCAACGAAAATATTCTTAAACATGTTGATGAAAATGGTAAGAACCTTTGCGAAACAACCTGTCCCATGATGTCAGTTATTGAAAATGAAGAAAAAATAGAAGCGTATGTATATTTACATCATAAAAATGGATACAGGCTTAGGGTAAAAATAAAAGGTATTCCAATAATAGAGGATAATCAATTAAAGGCTGCTGTTGAGGTCTTTATACCAATTTTACCATCTTCAGATACTGAAGAAGACCTGATTAGTCTTGCTTTGAAGGATCCGATGACAAAACTTTTTAATCGCAAAGGCTTTGAAATGATTTATCCCTTAAGGCAAAGAGAGATGTTGCTTTTAAATTATATTCCTTCAGTTTTTGTGATTGATTTAAATGATTTCAAGAAAATAAATGATAATTATGGCCATTCCGTAGGAGATAGGGTTTTAATCTCAGTGGCTGATACTATTAAAAATATTTTGCGACCTCATGACATTGTAGTTCGCTGGGGTGGTGATGAGTTTGTCTTGGTTGTTTTCATTAGAAATTTTGAAGAAGTTGAAGGGATTTGTAATAGAGTAGCTAAGATTATCCAAAGTGTATGGATAGAGCATAATGGAGAAATAATAAAATCCACAATTTCAATTGGTGGTACAATTCTTAAGAAAGATGAAGACATTTTGGCAGCAATAGATAGAGCAGATAACTTAATGTATCAGGCAAAAAAGTCAGGCAAAAACTCAGCTGTCATAGATATTTAATAGTATTACTTCGCTTTCTTAGAATAATCTAAGTTTTCCACAAAAAAAGTCCAGTTAATTCGTCGAATCCCCTTTCGAAGGCTTGCCCTTCAGTTTCAATTATCTCAAATTCAAAGGCAAACACATTTGCTTCAAAAAGATGGCCTCCAATGGCAGTGAAGTCTTTTTTCGAAA
>CAKZQH010000035.1 GCA_937139565.1 uncultured Nitrospiraceae bacterium
CTCTCTCAAGTCGCTGGATTTTGGTAGGGTAGAAAAAGCTTCCGGAGATACTTTAAGGCAAAAAGTTAAGATAAAACAAGGGCTTTCGCAGGAAGAGATGAAAGAGCTCATAAAAATTATTAAAGATACAAAACTAAAAGTCCAACCCCAGATAATGGGTGATGAGCTCAGGGTTTCTGGGAAAAAGATAGATGAGCTGCAAGCTGTAATTGCCCATCTAAAATCCATAGACTTCAAAGTTCCCCTTCAGTTTGTTAATTACAGAGATTAAATGGAGCATCCATGACAGATATATTATTAGGATTAGGTTTGCTAATTCTTATACTAAACTTTTTTCTCCTTTTTAAGTTCAAAATCGACAGAGAAAGCCTTTTAAATGCTTTAAGAGATGAGTTCTCAAAAAGCAGGACTGAACAGACAGGTACCTTTACAGGTTTTTCCAGCCAGATAGTAAATACCATAACAGCTCTTGGAAATCTTCAAAAAAATCAGTTAGAAACCTTTGCTTCAAGAATGGCTGAACTTACTCAAACATTAACTAATCAGTTTAAAGACAATAGAGAGGAACTCATAAAAAGCCTTGAGAAGGTCAGGGAAACTTTAGATATTCAGTTAAAAGAACTTAGAGATGAGAACTCAAAAAAACTCGATGAGATGAGAAAAACGGTGGATGAAAAGCTTCAAGATACGTTGGAAAAAAGACTAACCGAATCATTCAGACTGGTTTCCGAAAGGCTTGAGCAAGTGCATAAAGGGTTGGGGGAGATGCAGCATCTTGCTACAGGGGTAGGAGATCTTAAAAAAATTCTTTCTAATGTTAAGACTAAAGGTATAATAGGCGAAGTACAGCTTGAAAAAATTCTGGATCAGATATTAACACCTAATCAGTTTGCAAAAGAGGTAAAAACCAAAAAAGGATCAAATGATAAGGTCGAATTTGCCATAAAGCTACCCGGCAAAGATGATACCAGCATGGTTTATCTACCAATTGATTCAAAATTTCCTACAGAAACATATTACAAGCTTATAGATGCCTATGAGTCTGGTAATGCAGAACAAAAAGATAAAATGTTAAAGGAGTTAGAAAACAATATTAAGACGTTTGCAAAAGATATTAAAGACAAATATATTGATCCACCCCATACTACGGATTTTGCCATAATGTTTTTACCTACTGAAGGGCTATATGCAGAGGTGATTAAAAATACCAATCTCATTGAAGAGCTACAAGTTAAACTTAAAGTCATAGTTACAGGTCCAACCACTTTATCTGCATTTTTAAATAGCCTTCAGTTGGGTTTTAAGACGTTGGCAGTTGAGAAAAGGGCTACAGAAGTCTGGAATATCCTTGGTGCCGTAAAGACAGAGTTTAATAAGTTTGGTACTATCTTAAAGCAGGCAAAGGAGAAAATTGATAAAGCAAGTGAAGAGATAGAAACTCTTGTGGGGACAAGAACCAGGGTTATTCAAAGTAAACTCAGGCAGGTGGAGTCGCTTCCTGAGCAAATATCAATACAGATTCTGGATCAAGACAGGGAAAGACTTGAATAAAAAACCTAAAGATCTGCATACAAGAAAAGAGACCATAAGAAAGCATATTATAAGGCTACTCAAAGAAAATAGCTTTACCGCAAAAGAAATGTCAAAGCTTATAGGCATATCTGAAAAGGATGTATATTTTGAGCTTGAGAATGTTAGCAGGTCTGAAAAGCTTGAGGTAGAGCCCTCTCAATGCAATATATGTGGCTTTGTATTTAAAAAACGAGATAAACTAACCAAACCATCAAAATGCCCCATATGTAAAGAGGGATCTATTTCTGATCCAAGATTTTCTATTTCTGACTAACAGCTCTTCTAAGGGCTTCATAAATATCAGCCACCTCAAATCTAAAACCTAAATCCAGCAACCTTTTTGGTATAACTTTTTGTCCATTTACAATATAATCAGCAAAATCTCCGAAAGCTACTTTTAATGCGAAATGAGGAACAGGAAAAAAAGCAAAAACATCAAGCGCCTTAGCTAATGCCTTTGTGAACTCTTTATTTCTAACAGGCATTGGTGAGGTAATATTAAAAGCGCCTTCCAGATGAGGGCTATTTAAAATAAACATATAAGCTCTTATAAGATCTTCAATATATACCCATGAAAACCACTGATTACCTGAACCTATAGGACCTCCCAGAAAGCCCTTGAATATGGGGATAAGCTTTTCCAGAAGACCACCATCCTCTCCAATTACCACGCCAAATCGGGTAATGACAACTCGTGCTCCTTTATCTTTTGCCTTTAACGCCTCATTTTCCCACTCAAGGGCTAGTTGTGCTAAAAAATCATTGCCAGCAGCATAGCTTTCATCAATCTCTTCATCTTTATGAAAACCATAATAACCAACAGCAGAAGTGCTTATTAAAGTTATCTTCTTTCCTGAAGGGATGGCATCAACAATATTTTTTGTAGGTAAAATTCTGCTCTCTCTTATTCTTTTTTTTACTTCATCATTCCAGCGCTGTCCAATTGTTTCTCCAACTAAGTTTATAACTATATCACAGTTTTCAAGGACCTTTTGCCAATTGCCAGTTACTTTAGGGTCACCTTCAATGTAGGTTATTTGCTTAGTGTTAGTTTTGCCCTCTAATGACCTTGTAATAACAAAAAGGTTATGTCCTTCTATTAACAAAGTCTTTGTCAGTCTTTTCCCTATAAAACCTGTTCCCCCAGTGACAAAAACATTCATAAATTACTCCTTAAAATGATTTTTGATAAAACTTAAAAGCTCTTTTCTTGTCATAACCTTTTTATTTTCCAAAAGCTTAATAATATCTTCATTTTTTCTCCGAGCTTCTTTGACAAGATCGGCGGTTTTTTCATATCCCAGCTTTGGACTTAACACTGTAGGCAATGCAAGACTGGTTAGTGCGTATTTTTCCATTACCTCCTTATTTGCTTCAATGCCCTCTATACATTTTTTTCTCAGTACTGAAATGGCATTAGTCAGATATTCAATAGCTGTTAGAGTAGAGTTTGCTATTATAGGCATAAATACATTTAATTCAAGCTGTCCTGCTGATACAGCCATTGATACAGTCTGGTTCATACCTGATACATAGAAACAGACCATTCCAAACATCTCAAGGATAGAAGGATTTATCTTTCCTGGCATAATAGACGAGCCTGCCTGCACTTCGGGAAGCTTAATTTCATTAAGGCCTGTATTAGGTCCTGAGCTTAAAAGTCTAAGGTCACTTGTGATTCTAAATAAATTTAGAGAAAAGCTATTAAGAGCTCCCATAAGGTGGGCAAAATCTGCCTGATTTTGCATTGCTTCGTAGAGACTTTTTGCCTTTTTTAAAGATAGCCCAGTTTCTTTCGAGAGATAATCAACAATATTTTCTTTATAAAAATCTGGGACATTAACTCCTGAACCGGTAGCAGAACCTGAAAGCCCAATATAATAAAGATTGGTCATAACCTTTTTTATTGTTGAAAGGTCCTTTTCTATACAAATACCATAAGCTAAAAACTCATCTCCAAGCCTTATGGGAGTTGCATCAGTTAAATGAGTACGTCCTGATTTTATAAGATTCTTAAACTCCTTTGCCTTTTTATTAAAAGACCATGCCAGTAACTCTCCTTCTTTTAGAAGATTTTTTATTAGCTCAATAGTTGAGATGCGCATTGCTGTTGGAATTACGTCGTTTGTGGATTGAGCAAAATTTACAGCATCATTTGGATGAACTGGATTATAGCTGCCTAAACTATTACCCAGTAGTTCATTGGCTCTATTTGCAATTACTTCATTTACATTCATATTAAGAGAAGTTCCGGCTCCTGCCTGAAAAACATCCACCACAATCTGATTAATCAAAGATCCATCAAAAATTTCTTGACTAGCTTTAATAATTGCTTTAGCGAGCTTTTCTTCAAATACATTATAGTTAACACATAATTTTGCAACAGCCGCCTTAATCTGAGCGATAGCCTTAATAAAGTCGGGATGATTTTTGATACCAGAAATAGGGAAATTTTCTAAAGCCCTCTGAGTGTGAACTCCCCAGTAAGCATTAGCTGGAATAGCCTTTTCTCCCAAAAAATCATGTTCAATGCGATAATTCATATTACAAAATAAATTATACAGACAGAGGCTTATTTTTTCAAATATCATGAGGCAATTGAATAAAATTCATAGGATGTTAAAATATTATTTAAAAATCTCGGAGGTAAATATGGAGATAAAAATTGAAAAACTAACAGAAGAGCAGAAAAAGTCTATGAAAATCTCAAACTGGCCCATCTGGGAAAAGGAGATATCCAAGTTTGATTGGTATTATGATCAGACAGAGGTTTGTTATATTCTCAAAGGGAGGGTAACGGTTACCACTTCCGGTGGAAAAGAGGTTGAAATTAAAGCTGGCGATTTTGTCACATTTCCAAAGGGGCTCTCATGCACGTGGGAAGTCAAAGAGCCTATAAGAAAGCATTATAATTTTCGTTAAATAATTTTTTAGTAAAGCCAGTTTGAGAGAAGTGGGCACCTGGTATGGACATATTTACAACAGCTAAAACCCTATTTCTTTTCAAAATAGTCCTGATCCTATGCACTTTTATTGTTGTTACATTAACTGATAAGTATGTTTAAACCCACTTATGCTCGAAAAAAATTATAATTTGACTAATCTTTATAGGCTGGTATATTTAAGGATATAAATCGTTTTCAAATATAGGTTGAAAGATGAGAATAAAAGTTAACTTTACGACAGAAAAGCTCCCTATTCTATATAGGCATAGGTTTATGGCTTTAATCAAAGAGGCATTAAAATCGTCAGATAAAAACTATAAAGACAGGTTGTATCCGGACAAAGCACTTAATCGAGAAGTTGTTAAGCCATTTTCTTTTAGTATATTAATGCCAGCCGAAAAGACTATTGAAAAAGAGAAAATTTTTTTTGAGGACAGAGTATCTGTTGAGGATACGGTATTTTATTTCCCATTGGGTAGTTTTATATCTCTCCTAATAAGCTCTTCGGACTATGAATTTATTATGAATTTGTATAATGGTCTTTTGCAGATGAAGTCATTTGAGTTTAATAGGGAGATAATGTTGAAACTTCATAAAGTATACGTGATTAATGAGAAGAAGATAAATACAGATGAAGTAATTTTTAAAACTCTTTCACCAATCCTTCTTGAAGATAAAAATAATAAGCCAATATTGCATGACTTTTTAAATGAGTCAAAACACTCAAATAGTATTTACTACCCTCAGTCAATATTTAACCAACATTTTAGTCAAATTCATAGGAGTATTTTAAAAGACCTACGTGGTGAAGGATTATATGAACCAATTGAATTTTTCCCCGTAAAAATTAAAAAGCAGGTCATTAAGCATACTTTAAAAGGCTTTAGAGAAAAAACCGGCAAGCCTTATATGACATTCACATGTTTTGAAGGATGCTTTAAACTCAAAGGTGATCGGAGGGACTTGCAGATGCTCTACCAGATTGGTATTGGATTGAGAACAGGACAGGGGTTTGGGATGGTGGAAGTTGTTTGAGCCGTTTAAACAGTTTGAACCGTTTGAACCGTTTAAACCGTTTGAACCGTTTGAACAGTTTAAACCGTTTGAACAGTTTGAACAGTTTGAACCGTTTGAACCGTTTAAACCGTTTAAACAGTTTGAGCCGTTTGAACCGTTTAAACCGTTTAAACCGTTAGTTCATAGGAGGGTGGATGTCTGTTAAATATTTCGAAGATTTATCAATCTGGAAGCTATCTCGAGAATTGACCGATAGAATTTATAAAATCACAAGCTCAGGCGAATTTTCAAGAGATTTTGGACTTCGCGACCAGATAAGAAGGGCATCCGTATCAATAATGTCCAACATTGCAGAAGGATTTGAGAGAGGCGGCA
>CAKZQH010000036.1 GCA_937139565.1 uncultured Nitrospiraceae bacterium
TTAGGTAATTTTTGATGAAAAAAGGTAACCTTCTACTTTTTCGTGAGACCCCATTTTTTTCGTTTTTCCCAAAGGGCTTTTCTTGTAATGCCAAGCATTTCAGCAAGTTCTTGCTCTGTGTAAATGGATTGGTATTTAAGAATAAATTCTTTAGTATACTCCTCTATGGAGAGAACAGGAATATCCTTAGCCCTTTCAAAAAACTTATCGGAATGCTGAATATACTCGGGAAGATTTTCGGGTACTATGGTTTCTCCTTCACAAAAAACCACAGACTGTTCAATAACATTTTGAAGTTCTCTAATGTTTCCTGGCCAGGTGTGTTTGTAAAGAAGTTTAATAACTTGAGGATCAATTTTTTTAATATTTTTTCCCATTTTTATTGCAAATTTACGCATGAAATGATGTGCAAGAATTTCTAAGTCTTTGCCTCTTTCTCTGAGAGGTGGAATACTGAGAGTGATTACATTTAATCTAAAAAAAAGGTCTTCTCTAAATTTACCTTCTTTTACTTCTTCTATCAGGTCTTTATTTGTCGCTGAAATTATTCGGAGATCAACCTTTTTACTGATAACACTTCCAAGTGGTCGAATTTCTCTATCCTCGAGAACCCTGAGAAGTTTTGCCTGTAAACTTAAGGGTAAATCGCCTATCTCATCAAGAAAAACTGTTCCACCATCAGCTATCTCAAGAAGTCCTTTTTTGTCTGAAGTGGCACCAGTAAAAGCTCCCTTTACAAAACCAAAAAGTTCGCTTTCAAGAAGATTTTCAGGAAGGCTTGCACAATTAATTGCCACAAAGGGTTTTTTCTTTCTATAACTTGAATCGTGTATTGCTCGCGCAAAAAGCTCTTTTCCTGTTCCTGTTTCTCCAAGAAGCAGCACATTGGTAGGAGTATTTGCAATTTTTTTAATTTTCTCCATAAGTAATTTAATCTCAATGGATTCCCCTATAATTGAGCATATCTCCTCTTTTTCTCTGAAGAGGGGAGGCTTTTCAATAATTTTTTCCCTATCTATTGGCTTGTTCAATTCTTTTAAAATGGCTTTTATTTCATCAAAGACAAAGGGTTTTATCAGATAATCCTCTACTTTTGCTTTAATAGCCTTAAGAGCTGTACTAATTGAAGGATAAGAAGTGGTTAGGATTATTTTTGCGTTTGGATTCATTGTTTTGATTAAACGGGTAAGTTCAATACCATCGCCATCGGGCAGTTCTATTTCAATGATGGCAAAATCATGAAGATAGGAGGAATATACACTTAAAGCCTGTTGAAAGTTAGAAGCGCAATCTACGGTAAAGCCCTCTTTTTGTAAATAGTTACTTAGACTATCCGTTATGCTACTGTTTCCATCTGCTATTAATAATCGTTCGCTCATGAATCGCTGTATAGATTTAGGACCACCTTTATACTGTCATCTTCTGTATGGTGCCTTACAAAGCCAAGTCTTTCAGCAAGTCCAAGCATGTAAGTATTAATTCTTAAGATATCCATCCAAATTTTTTTCACACCTAAATCTTTTGCTACTTCAATGGCATAACTGCAAAGGGCTTTTCCCACACCCTTTCCCTGCCATTCATCTTCTACTAAAATAGCCATATCAGCCTCTATTCCATCAGGATCCCTGGATAGTCTCACATCCCCGATTATTCTCTCTCCTGCCTCATCTTTTATAACGCAGACAAATGCAAGATTTCTATCATAGTCAACCTGACAGAATTTAACAAGATTTTCATGTCTTAGGTCAATTGCTCTTTGGAAAAATCTTAAACTTATTGTCCTCTCAGAACATCTTCCTAAAAGGGCAGCAAGAAGAGATTCATCTTCAGCCTTAATTGGTCTAACAGTGGCCTTAGAACCATCCCTTAATTCAAATTCTTTGTAAAGATGAATAGGATAGGGACAAATGCTTAGATGAGGCGGGCAGAATTCTCCCTTTACAAGAGTCTTTTTTCTTGGCGCTGTTTTGTCAAGTATTATACTACAGTCAAGGGCAAATATCTCAGAATCAGTAATAAATAGCGGATTAATGTCAAATTCTTTTATCTGCGGAAAATCGGAAATAAGATAGGAAAATCTAACAACTGTTTCCTCAAGCCTTCTAAGCACATCTTCGTAATAGGGATACTTGGTAAGATAACCGTATATCTTAGTCTCTTCCATTAGTTTTTTTGCAAGCGTTTGATTTAGTGGAGGAAGTCCAATTGAATAATCTTCAAGCGCTTCAAGAAGATTTCCACCCGTACCAAAAAGTATCACTGATCCAAAGGTTGGATCCTTTTTAGCTCCGAGTGCAATCTCGTAACCATAGGTATTCACCATAGGTTGAACAATAACCGAAGCCGATGAGTCTCCGTGTTCTTCTGCAATCTTTTTAAGCCACTTAAACCCCTCTATTGCTTCAAGTTCATCTCTCACATCAAGAATAACACCGCCTTTTTTGAACTTGTGAATTATCTTTGGGGTGTCTATTTTAAGCACTATTGGAAAGCCTATTTCCGATATAATTTTCTGAAGTTCCTCTATGGTATTCGCCTTTTTTGTAAGCACCACTGGAATTCCATAGGCATTTAAAATTTCAGAGGCTTCGAAAAAGGTAAGAATAGGTCTTCCTTCATTTATTGCCTGTTCAATTATGCTTTCTGCTTTTGCGGTATCAAATTTTACATCTTGTAGTATTGTCTGGGGAGTCTCAAGCAGTAGCTTAAGGTTAAAATCATAGCGATACATATACATAAATGTTCTTACTGCCTGCTCAGGAGTTACAAAAGTTGGGATACCGTATTTGTTGAGAATTTCTCTTCCATCATTTACTAACTCTGCTCCCATCCAGTTGGTAAGTACAAGTTTGTAAGGATTTTCCTTCATAACCTTTGCAACCACCTCTGCTGTTTCTTCAGGAGAAGTACCGAGAGAAGGAGTTAACATTACTAAGACAGCATCAACATTTTTATCTTTAAGTATTGTTCTTAAAGCCTTTTCATAATCTGAAGGAGAAGCATTAGACACGAGGTCAAGGGGGTTACGAATGTAACGGGTAGGCACATGTCCTGACAACTCCTCTTTTGTCTCATCAGAAAACTGCGCCAGCTCTCCTCCAAGCTTAAGAAGACTATCTACTGCTGTTATGGCAGGTGCTCCTGCATTAGTAATTATTGCCAGTCTTTTTCCTCGAGGTCTTCTCTGTTTTGAAAGAGTTTCGGTAATATAAAACATATCAAGGGTTTCATCAACTCTTACTGCGCCAGCTCTTTTAAAGGCTGCATCATAAACCTTGTCTTCTCCTGCAAGTAATCCCGAATGAGTAAGGGCTATTTCAAGGGATTCAACAAATTTTCCAGATTTAACAATAACAATAGGCTTTGAAAACGCAAAGGACCTTGCAGATGTCATGAACTTTCGGCCATTTTTTATGGACTGCATATAAATGACAATTGCTCTGGTTGAGGGATCAACGCCAAAGAAATCAATGAGGTCAGCACAGTCTATGTCTATATCTGAACCGATAGATACGAAATAGCTAAATCCAATGTTTTTATCTGCTGCTCTGTCAAGAAGTGCAACCGAGAGGGTGGCACTTTGGGCAATAAGAGCAATGTTTCCTTTGTTAAGTTTTCTCCCAAACAGACTTGCGTTTATATTTAAACCCGGTCTTATAAATCCAAGAGTATTGGGTCCTAAAAGACGAAATCCATACTTACGATGGATTGCTTCAATTTTTTCCTCAATATGCATGGCATCTTTTACACGAGTTCTAAAGTCAGGACAAAAAAGAATGACTCCTTTTACTCCTTTAGTTCCGCATTCCTCAAGGGTCTCGAGTATATTAGCTTCACAATCCTTCGCTACAATAGCAAGGTCTATCTCTTTTGAGATATCGCTTAGAGATTTGTAAGCTTCAACACCTTGAACAGAGTCATATTTTGAATTGATTGGATAGACAATACCCCTGTAACCCTCTCCAATCAGATTTCTAAAAACAGTATATCCTATTGTGCCGGGTCTATCGTCAGCTCCAATAACCGCAATTTTTCGAGGATTAAAAAAATAATCAAGGTTATATATTGACATCTTCTTCTCCTTCTAATATTCTTCCAGCACTTACAACCACATCGGGCGGTGATAGGTCTATAAGGCGCACTCCCATCGTATTTCTTCCCTGAGAAGGAATGCTTGCTACTTTAATTCTTATCATTTTACTACTACTACAGAGAATTATCTCTTCCTCCTCTTTTACCTGCATCGAGGATACAACGAAGCCTGTTTTATCGCTTAATTTCATGTTAATAACTCCTACTCCTGCCCTTCTTTGGAGGGGGTATTCGTCAATAGGAGTTCTTTTTCCTATGCCCTTCTCTGATATGGTAAATACGAATGAACCTTCTGTGACAATATCTCCTGAAACAACTTCGTCGTTCTCATCAAGTTTTATCCCAATTACTCCTTTTGCCACTCTTCCCACAGCTCTTACATCCTGTTCAAGAAAGCGAATTGACATGCCCTTCTTGGTAGCGATTATGAGATGATTATTTCCATTGGTCTTTCTTACTGATATTAGTTCATCACCTTCTTCAAGCTCTATGGCAAAAACTCCTTTACTACGAATATTTCGGAATTCATCAAGAGAGGTTTTCTTTACAAGTCCCCTTTTTGTAAACATAGTCAAATAGCCTTCTTCTAAGTCCTTACATACAAGTGCTGTGGTGATTTTTTCTCCTTCTTGAAGAGGAAGAATATTAACTATTGCTTTTCCTTTCGACGCTCTTCCTGCTTCTGGAATCTGATGAACCCTAAGACAATAAACTCTTCCTGTATTGCTAAAGAACATTATGTGGTCATGGGTTGAACCGATTAAAACTGCTTCAAGATAATCATCAGAGACAGTCTCCATTGGTGTAAGGCCCTTACCACCTCTTTTCTGACTTCTATAATCACTTAAGGAAGTTCTCTTTATGTACCCAAGATGAGTAAGGGTGATTACCATGTCCTCTTCAGCAATTAAATCTTCCACATTGAGTTCTTTAACTTCTGAAAGGATTTCAGTTCTTCTCTCATCACCATATTTGTCCTTTATCTCCGTAAGTTCGTCCTTTATGATTTTTCTTACCAGTTCTTCACTTTCAAGAATCTCTTTTAGTCTTTCAATCTCTTTAAGTATTGCCTCATAGTCTGCAATTATCTTTTCCCTTTCAAGGCCTGTGAGTCTTTGTAGTTTCATATCAAGGATTGCCTGAGCTTGAATTTCTGAAAGCGGAAACCTTGACATAAGTCTTTCCTTTGCTTCTTCTGGATTTTTTGAACTTCTAATTATTGATATTACCTCGTCGAGATTCTCCACAGCTACTTTTAATCCAAGTAACACATGGGCTTGATGTTCAGCTTTCTTGAGATCAAAAAGAGTTCTCTTTATTACCACATCTTTTCTGTGCTTGAGAAACTCTTCAAGCATCTCTTTGAGATTTAGAACCTGTGGCTGTCCATCAACAATGGCGAGCATGATGCCACCAAAGGTGGTCTCCATTTGGGTATGCCTGTAGAGATTGTTTAAAATAACCTCAGGCATCTCACCTCTCTTTATTTCAAGAACAACTCTTATGCCCTCTCTGTTTGATTCATCTCTTATTTCAGTAATTCCTTCAATTTTTTTCTCTCGCACAAGTTGAGCAATTTTCTCGATAAGTTTTGCCTTGTTGACTTGATAAGGAATCTCGGTAATTACAATTCTCTCCTTTAATGATTTTCCTTCGGGTTCTGTATCAAAAAGGTTTACATCTTTTGCCTTTTTTCCTCTTGCTTCTTTTTCAATTTTTACCTTAGCTCTTAGCTTGATAAGCCCTCTGCCAGTAAGATAGAGCTCTTTTATTCCATCTACACCGTATATGATTCCACCGGTGGGAAAATCTGGTCCGTGAATTATCTTCATAAGCTCTTCTACAGGGGTATGAGGATTTGAAAGAAGAGCAAGAAGTGCCTCTATTACCTCATTTAAGTTATGAGGTGGAATATTCGTTGCCATTCCAACAGCAATACCAGAAGAGCCATTAATTAAAAGATTAGGTATGCGGGTAGGAAGAACTAAAGGCTCATCGGTTGTCCCATCAAAGTTGGGAGAAAAAGGTACAGTTTCCTTGTCTATATCAGCAAGAAGTTCTTCTGCAATCTTTGTAAGCCTTGCTTCTGTGTATCGATAGGCTGCTGGAGGGTCTCCGTCAATGGAGCCAAAATTTCCTTGGCCATCTATTAGAGGATATCGCATATTGAAATCTTGAGCAAGCCTTACTAATGCATCATAAACTGCTTGGTCTCCGTGAGGGTGATATTTTTTTAAAACCTCTCCCACTACTCCAGCACACTTTGAATATTTCTTACCAGCAAGCAGTCCTTCCCGAAACATGGCATAAAGGATGCGCCTTTGTACAGGCTTAAGACCATCTCTTACATCAGGAAGCGCTCTTCCTATGATTACGCTCATGGCATAATCAAGATAACTTACTTTCATTTCTTCTTCAATTTGAATCTTTAAAATATTCGACATGCTATCCCTCTTTGAGTTTTTGAAATTTTCTGCTTATTGGAGAAATTTTTTATCATAAAAAACTTACTTGCAAGTACTACAGGAGGTAGCCTTGCAGGACGAGCATCCAGAATTACCCTTTTGCACGCCCTTCATTGCAAAGGAGGAGATTTTTTTTGACACTTCCTTTGAATTACACTTAGGGCAACAGACTTCCTTTGAGCCAAAAACTAAAACTTCAAAATTCTCTCCACATTTTTTACAGGCATACTCGTATATAGGCATTATTTCACCTCGTTAATTTAAATTAAATTTTAATGGTTTATGCACATTTAATTATATCATAAGCTTGCCTTACAGCCAAAAATTCTTTTAAAGTAAATAGTATTAATTAATGTAGGAGGTCGTGGTGATAAAAACTTTGAGAAAGAATGCTAAATACTTTTATTTCCTATTTTTTCTCGTAATAATAACCTTTGTTTTCTGGGGCGTAGGTACTGTAGATAAACCAAAGGTTGAATATGTAGCTGAAGTCGAGGGAGAAAAGATTTTAGCTGAAAGGTTTTGGCGTTCCTATGAGGAGTTAAGGAGAGTTTATAGAGAAATTTTGGGAGAAAAGGCTTCACAAATGGAAAACACTCTTAAAGAAAAGGTGCTTGAAGACCTAATAAATGAAGAGGTTTTGCTTTGGCTTGCAAAAAAATATAAAATAGAGGCAACAGAGAAGGAAATTCAGGATGCCATAATAAACGATCCAAGATTTATGAGGAATGGAGTTTTTCAGAAAGATATTTACTTTCAAGTTTTGAAATTAAACAAACTTAATCCATCTCAGTATGAAGCTTATATAAAAAGAGATATTACCATAGGAAAAACTCTTCAGGTTATTGCCTCATCAAAGGGAGTAAGTGATATTTCCGATGAAATCTATATAAAAGCATTTCTTAAATCAGTTAAGAGTAATATGTCGATAAAGATAAACAGAGAAGTCCTATCATAGAATGGAGAAATTTTTAAGTCAATTAAGGTGGCAAGACTTAATAGATATTGTTATTGTTTCTTTTATTATCTATAAAGTCTTTCTGCTTGTTAAGGGAACTCGTGCAGCGAGAATGCTTGTGGGTGTAGGTGTTTTACTTGGGCTTTCCCTTCTTTCTCGTTTTATTGAGCTTTATACTTTAGATTGGCTAATTCAAAGCTTCTGGACCCAGATAGTCATTGTATTGATAATCCTTTTTCAGCCAGAAATTAGAAAAGCTCTTGCCCAGATGGGAGAGACTCCTCTTTTTCATCGATTCAGTTCAGCGGAAGAGATGAAAACTATTGAAGAAATTGTCAAAGCCTCTCAAGCACTCGCAAATAAAAAAATAGGAGCACTTATTGTTTTTGAAAGGGATGTAAGCCTTGCTGAGTATATTGAAATTGGAGTGCCTCTTGAGGCAAAAGTTACAAAGGAACTCTTAATGAGCATTTTCCACCCCACAAGTCCCATCCATGACGGTGCAGTTATCATTAAGGGAAACAAAGTGCTTGCAGCAGGATGTTTTCTTCCAATAAAATTAGGTGCTGATTTGAGTAAAACCTATGGCACAAGGCATAGAGCAGCTCTTGGAATAACCGAAGAGACCGATGCAGTGGCTGTGATTGTTTCAGAAGAAACAGGCGCTATTTCCTTAGCTGTTCATGGTCAGTTAGAAAGTCATTTTGATATGGAAAAAATAAGACAAAAACTTACTAATCTCTTTACTACCGAGAGAGATAAAAAATGAATAAATTTTTTAAAAGTTTAATTTCAGAAAATCTTACAATAAAGATTATCTCTGTGGCATTAGCCATTTTTCTCTGGTTTTTTGTTACCTTTAGAGGACAAACGGAAACTTCTTTTGAAATTCCTTTAGAGTTTAAAAATACACCATCGGACATGGAAATTCTAAAGCAAAGTGTAAAAAAGATAACAGTTTCAATATCAGCGAGAGAGAGAATATTAAGAGAAATAGCTCAAAATGATATTAGAGTAATTGTTGACATTTCAAATGTTAAACTGGGAGAAAATTCAATTCCTATAACAAAGTCATCGGTAAAACTTCCAAGAGGTGTTGAGATTCTTAGGATTGATCCTTCTGTTGTAAGGTTACAGATAGATAAAAAAGAGCAAAAAACAGTTCCTGTTAAAGCTTTAATTGTTGGAACCCCAGAGAAAGGGTTTGTGATAAACTCTGTGGAACTTAATCCATCTTCGATTACAATAGAAGGAGCTAAAAAAGAGCTTGATCGAATCAGAATAATTAAAACTGAACCAATTGACATAGAGGGAATTCGAGATAATCTTACAATACAAGCAAAAATAGACCCTGAGGGAAAAATTTTTAGAACTGAGAAGGACACTATAAATGTAACTATCAAATTAAGGAGGTGGTAATGGCTCTTTTTGGTACAGACGGAATAAGAGGAAAAATAAATATCTCTCCAATGACACCTGAGATTTGCCTAAAGGTAGGCATGGCCTTATGTCATGTTATAAAAGAAAAGGTTTCTCATAAACCGAAAATTTTAATTGGCAAAGATACAAGAATTTCCGGATACTTAATAGAGGCTTCTCTTACTGCTGGAATTACATCAATGGGAGGAGATGTATATCTTGTTGGCCCTATTCCAACCCCAGCAGTTGCCTTTCTTGTTAAAAGCATGAGAGTGGATGCAGGAGTAGTAATATCAGCCTCCCATAATCCCTTTGATGACAATGGCATTAAAATCTTCTTAACCAATGGATTTAAACTTTCTGAAGATATTGAAAAAAATATTGAAGATTTAGTC
Source organism: uncultured Nitrospiraceae bacterium (assembly GCA_937139565.1). GTDB lineage: Bacteria > Nitrospirota > Thermodesulfovibrionia > Thermodesulfovibrionales > Thermodesulfovibrionaceae > Thermodesulfovibrio. The sequence continues at coordinate 9,330 of CAKZQH010000036.1, forward strand.
GAAAGTAAAAAATTCCCTTATACAAGACCAAATGCAGGAGAACTTGGCAAAGCTTTTAGAATTGATGATGCACCAGGAAGATATATTGAATTTGTAAAATCAACGCTTCCAAAGGATGCAAATCTTGAAGGTTTAAAAATTGTGATTGATCCAGCAAATGGTGCGGCTTATAAGACATCACCAATCCTTTTTAAAGAACTTGGGGCAAATGTTATAACTATTAATGATAAACCAGACGGAATGAATATAAATAGAGATTGCGGTGCCCTATATCCCCAGGCATTAGCTCAAAGGGTTAGGGAAACAGGTGCTCATTTTGGAGTTGCTCATGATGGAGATGCGGATAGAACAATTTTAGTTGATGAGATTGGAAACATAGTTGACGGAGATTTAATTCTTTCTATCTGGGCTATAGAGTTAAAGAAAGAGAGAAAACTTAGGAAAAATACTGTAGTAGCCACTGTAATGACCAATATGGGTGTTGAAAATTATCTCAAAAGCAAAGACATAAAATTAGTAAGAACAAAGGTCGGTGATAAGTATGTGGTTGAAGAAATTATAAAAGGAGGATACAACCTTGGAGGAGAGCAATCAGGGCATATTGTTTGCTTTGATTTTACCAATACAGGAGATGGAGCAATAACAGCAGTCCAAATGGCTTATATACTTAAGAAAAATGAAATTCCTTTAAGCAAACTTGCTTCGGAAATCCCCCGTTATCCTCAAATTTTAGAAAATGTGAAAATTCCTGAGAACCTGTCTCAAGAGGAAATTAAGGTGGCTTTGAAAAAAATAAAAGAAAAGGCATCTATTTATGAAAATGAAATGAAAGGTCGCATCTTAATTAGGCCATCTGGCACAGAGCCTAAAATAAGAATAATGATTGAGGAAGAAAGAGAGGATAGGGTTAATGAAATAGCCCAAGAGCTTACCAGTTTTGCAAGAAAAATTTTAACTAACGGAGCTTCTTAGTGTTGTTATAATCCTATAAATGCCTATTTTAATATCTTTAATTATAGGACTTTTTTCAGGATCATTTTTTAAATTTTTTCCCATTATAGCCTTTTTGATTATGCTTATTCCCACCTTTTGGTGTGTTTCAAAAAAAAGATACAGATATGGAGTACTCACTTTCTGTTTATCTTTATGCACATTCTTCTATTCAATAGTTTCAGAGAATAAACCGTCTGAAACTTTTACTTTTGAGGGAAGAGTAGTTTCAAAAGCGGGAAATCACTATCTTTTTAAGACCATAGAAGGAAAAACCTTCAGAGTTTACTCTTCTCACATGCTTGAGGAGGGTGATTTTTTTCAGATTACATGCGAGAAGAGTAGAAAATATCAAAATCCCTATTTTATTCCCCAAAAGGAAAACCTCTGCTATGTTAAATGGGTAAAGAGGATGGATAAATTGCAATTGGGTTTTTTCGAGAAGTTAAGAGAAAGAATTAACCTCAAACTCAGAGAGAGTTTATCTAACGTGTTAGCTAATGTGCTAATTGCAATGACCACTGGAGAACGAAGAGAGATCCCTCGAGAGATATGGAATGATTTTCAAAAAACAGGATTAGTTCATCTATTGAGCATTTCTGGAGCCCATTTCAGTCTGCTTTTTACTTTTCTTCTCCTCATTTTTCGGCTTCCTGTGAGACTCATACCCTATAAATTCCTTGTCTATCTTACTCTTTATTTGACCCCTCTTCAGATTGCAATAATTTTCTGTATTCCGGGAATTCTTTTTTATTTTTTTCTTGTTGAACCAAATTATCCCACTACAAGAGCATTTATCATGGCTTTATTTTTTATGGTTGGAGTCCTTGCGGAGAGAAAATCTAAGTGGATAATTTCAACTTCAATAGCCTGTTTGTTAATTCTTCTATTTGATCCCTTTGCGCTAAAAGATTTATCCTTTCAACTAAGTTTTCTTGCAACAATAGCCATAGGTTTTTCTGTGGATTTGTATAGGGATGTTAAGGAAAAAATTAAAAATAGAGCTATTTCATATATTTTTTTAAGTCTTCTAATAAGCCTTTCTGCCAGCTTTGTGACTGCACCGCTTGTTTCATATTATTTTCATTATTTATCAGTAATAGCTCCTATTTCTAACCTTACAGTTGGGCTTTTAATTGGTATGATACTGTTTCCTTTGAACATAATTTTTGTTGGAATTTATCTTATTACAGGAGTCTATCCTTTTCCATCAATTATTGAGTCAATTGGAAGTTTATCCTTTATGTTTATGCACAAAATAGCTTCTCTGGATTTTGCATCAATCTCTGTTCCTCCAGTTTCTCTTGGAAGTATCCTTCTTTTTTACGGAGGATTTTTTCTTCTGCTTTTAAGTTACTATAATGTGGGGCTTAAAAGAAGATTTGCAATGGTTTTATCAGGAGCTCTCATTTTCATTTCTCTTTTTTCGAGTATTATTTTAAATTACATAGAGAAGTCATCAATTAAGGTAACATTTCTTGATGTTGGTCAAGCCGATGCAGCAATTATTGAAGCAAAGGATGAGGTTTTCGTAATTGACACTGGTAAAACCGGATTTGAAGTAGAGAGATTTCTAAAGGCAAAGGGATATAAGGAGATAACAGCTCTAATTATTACTCACGAGCAAAAGGACCATGCAGGTGGATTTTTAAGAATATTAGAAAATTTCCGCATTAAAGAGATCTGGGATAATGGCTATATCAATTATAATTTGGTCCTTCCAATCAAAGTAAGGCATCTTGAAAGAGGCGACATTCTTGAATCAAAGAACTGCAAATTTACCATATTACATCCCTATCGGGGCTTCTATGTTTCCTCTCTTGAAAAGGGTAGTAATGAAGTTTCCTTAATACTCAAAGTAACCTGTGGTGGAATGGATTATATTTTTACAGCAGATACAGGGAAAAAAGCCCTTGAAAGTATACCAGAGAAATACTTAAGAGGAGAGGTACTTAAGGTTCCTCATCATGGTAGCAAACACTCCTTTAGTGAATTTTTCTATAGAGAGGTCTTTAGAAATGATAGAGGCCTATGCGTGATAAGCGTTGGAAGAAACTCCTATGGACATCCCTCTCAGGAATTAATCCATTTTATCGAACTTTTTTGTAAAATCTACAGAACCGACTTGGATGGCGCAATTCAAATAACTGAGAGACCTGATGGTAGGGTAAGTGTGAAAACTTTTGCAGCAACTAAACTCAAGCCCTATGAGGAATGGAAAAATTTAAAAAAACTCTTTATTTTATGGTAGAATTATCCCATGATAGCGCTTATTGACTATGGAATGGGAAATATAAGAAGTGTATCAAAAGCAGTTGAAGCAGTTGGTGGAGAAGTCACTATAACTCAGGACCCTGAAATAATAAAAACTTCAAAAGGAATTATTCTTCCAGGGGTAGGAGCTTTTAAAGATTGTATGGCTAATCTTCAAAACATTGGTATTTTAGAAATAATTAAGGAAGAGATCCTAAAAGGCAAACCCTATCTTGGAATATGCCTGGGCATGCAAATCCTTTTTACAGAATCCGAGGAATTTGGTCTTTGCAAAGGATTAAATATACTTAGTGGAAGAGTTGTTCGGTTCAATCTTCCCAAGGGCTATAAAATTCCTCATATGGGATGGAATAGGGTTAATTTTAGGAAAAAAAGCAAGTTCTTAGATGGAATAGTTGATAATTCCTATTTTTATTTTGTGCATTCCTATTATGTAAGTCCTGAGGAAAAGAAAGTAGTGGCTGGAGTTACCGATTATGGAATTGAGTTTACTTCAATGGTTATTTACGAAAACATCTTTGCAACCCAATTTCATCCAGAAAAATCTCAGAAAACCGGGCTAAGCCTTCTTAAAAACTTCGTAAATCTCATTCGATGAAAAAGGTCATATTAGGTACAGCTGGACATATAGACCATGGAAAAAGTTCTATTGTCAAGGCTCTCACAGGAATAGATCCTGATAGATTAAAAGAAGAAAAAGAGCGAGGAATAACTATAGACTTAGGTTTTGCTAATATTGTATATCCTGATCTAATTGTTGGAATCGTTGATGTACCTGGGCATGAAAGGCTCATTAAAAACATGCTTGCTGGTATAGGAGGGATTGACCTTGTAATGCTTGTTGTAGCTGCCGATGAAGGAGTCATGCCTCAAACAAAGGAACATCTGGCCATATGCGACCTTCTTAAGATTAAATCGGGCATAATTGCCCTCAATAAAGCTGACCTCGTTGATGAAGAAACCTTAGAACTTGCAAAAGAGGATGTAAAAGAAACAGTTAAAAACACCTTCCTCGAAGAGGCAGAGATTATACCTGTGTCCGCAAAAACAGGATACAACCTGGAATTGCTAAAAGAAAAAATCCATGCCCTTGCCCTAAAGGTTGAAGAGAAATCTTCAAAGGGTATATTTAGAATGCCAATTGATAGAGTATTTATACTCAAAGGTTTTGGAACAGTAGTAACAGGAACAGTATTAAGCGGAAAGATAACAGTAGATTCTTTAGTAGAAATACTTCCTCCTCAGCTTAAGTCAAAAGTAAGGGGACTTCAAAGTCATGGTCAGTCCCAAAAAGAGGTATTTGCCGGCCAGAGAGTTGGAATAAATCTTCAGGGAATTTCTAAGGAACAACTTAAAAGAGGTGACATTGTTACGATTCCAAATAGGCTAAAGCCCACAGATCACATTGAAGTGAAAATAAGACTTTTGAACAATGTAACTGTCCTTAAAAATAACTCTCCTGTTCATTTCTATCTCACCACTGCAGAAACTATTGGTAAGGTAAAATTAATTGATAAAAGTGAAATACTTCCAGGCGAAGAGGCTTTTGCTCATATAAAACTCCAAGAGCCTATTGTTGCAATGGCAAAGGATCAATTTATCATAAGGAGATTTTCTCCTTTAGAAACTCTTGGTGGTGGAGTTGTTCTTGACACTGATCCACCAAGAAGAAAAAAGGAAATAAACCTTGAACATCTATCTGCCCTTTACACTGGAGACATATCAACTGCTTTGGAGATAAAAATAAAAAGAAGAGACATGAAGGGTATTTCAATAGACGAACTAGAGGGTTGGATAAACTCTGACCTTGAAGAAATAAGAAAAGCTTTGGATAAACTCATGGGAAGACAAAGAATAGTTAAAGTGGAAAATCGATTTTTTCATATAGATACTTTCAATAGCTTTAAATCATCGCTGATTTCTCTTTTGACGGATTTTCACCAAAATAATCCTCTTAAAGAGGGATTGCCTAAGGAAGAATTAAAAACAAAGCTCGCAATTGAGCGATTTCCTGAGATTTTAATGTTATTGCCTCGTATCGATGATGTGGCAGTAGAGGGCAATATTATTAAGCTTAAAAACTTGAACAAAGAAGAAGTTAATCCTCAAACTGAAGAAAGGATAATTGGAGAGATTTCTCAGAGAGCCTTTCAGCCCCCTTTCAAAGAGGAACTTGCAGAAATGTTGAAAATTCCTGAGACAAAATTGGGTGATATACTTAAGATTTTATCCAAAAAGGGTAAGCTCGTTCGCATAAATGATTCTCTCTATCTGACTCAGGCTCTGTATGATAAAATGTTAAATTTAGTTAGAGAATTTTTTACCAATAAACAGGACATGACAGTTTCTGAATTTAGAACACTGCTTAACACAACAAGAAAATATGCCATGGCCTATCTTGAACATTTAGATTCAAATAAGATAACCCTTAGAGTTGGAGAGACGAGAAAATTGGTAAAAAGAGGCTAAAGGAATGATAAACAGAAAGATTTTTCTATTTATAGCAATTTTTGTCTCTGGCGTACTTGTTGGATTCGGAATTTTTAATTTTTTTAGCAGAGCTCCTCAATCAATTCCTATTTATCGGGATATTGTAGAGCCTGTAAAGAGTTTTTCAGAAATAGTAAAAGCTGTATCACCTTCTGTTGTGAACATTTCAACAACCCGCACGGTGCAAACACCACCGACTCTTGAAGATCTCTTTGAGTTTTTGCCACCGCTTGGTAATTCTCCGGGAAAGAGGTGGAAAGAAATGAGCATGGGCTCGGGTGTGGTGGTTTCCTCAGATGGCTATATTCTTACCAATTATCATGTTGTTGAGCAGGCTGACGAAATAAAAGTAACCCTCTATGACCGCCGAACCTTTAAGGCAGTTGTCGTTGGTGTGGACCCTAAAACAGACCTTGCAGTAATTAAAATTAACTCAAAGGATTTGCCTGTTGCACCTTGGGGCGATTCTGACAAATTGCAAGTAGGAGATTTTGTTCTGGCGATTGGAAATCCCTACGGTCTTACTCATACTGTAACAATGGGAATAATAAGTGCAACAGGAAGGGCTGATGTAGGTATTGCAGATTATGAAGATTTTATCCAAACCGATGCAGCAATAAATCCGGGAAATTCAGGAGGTCCTCTTGTAAACATAAAAGGAGAGATAGTGGGCATAAACACCGCAATTTTCTCAAGAACTGGTGGTTATCAAGGAATTGGCTTTGCGGTGCCAATTAATATGGCAAGGGTTATCAAGGATAGTTTAATAAAAGAGGGCAAAGTAATAAGAGGATGGATAGGAATCATGGTTCAGGACATAACTGCTGAGCTGGCTGAAAGATTCTATCTGTCCGAACCAAAGGGAGTCATAATAACCGATGTTACTAAACAAAGTCCTGCATACAGGGTAGGTTTAAGAAGAGGAGATGTAATTTTAGAAGTTGATGGAAAATTGGTATCGGAAAGTGCAAGTTTAAGAAACATGGTAGCCCAAAGCAAGGTTGGAACCACTATAACTTTAAAAATATCAAGAGATGGCAATATTTTCACAACATCTGTCACAGTTGCCCAGTTGCCCTTTGAAACTTCTCAGGAAAATAAAAGCTATAAAAGCGCACAGGGAAAGGCTGACAATCCTCTAAAGGGACTAACAGTTGTTGACCTTGACTCTTCAATGGCAAAACAGATAGGTGTAGACCCTGACGAAAGGGGTGTTGTTGTCTATAGAATCGAGCCAGGTTCTCCTGCTGAGAGTTCGGGGTTAAGAAAAGGGGACCTAATAATGGAGATAGAGCGACAGAGAATCTTAAACACCAATGACTTTCAGAGAGTATTGCAGAAGGTTACGAAAACTGACATTTTGGTTCTCATTAACAGAAGTGGTAAAAAGTTCTATACTCTTCTTTCATCATCATGATTCTGCTTATTTTGCTTTATATTACAACACTTTTTTTAGGTGCCCTTACAATAGGCCTTGAAGGGATAGAAATTTATCCTTTTTTAAAGAGCATACTATTAGTTGCGGGAACTCTTTTTTTTACATTTTTTATTTATCTAAACATAAAGAAATCGAATTTTACTGAGCTTTTGATCACATTTATTGGTATTTTTTTAGGTGTGTTTACTGGTTTTCTTCTTAGTATTCCTCTTTTAATGCTTTCTGCAGAATTTAAATTTTTTGTTTTTTGTCTTATAACTTCCTTTGCCTATGCCTGCGGATTTTTGGCTTTGAAAAAGTCACATAGAGTAAATCTCACCGAACTTCTTACAATTTTTAAGAGAGAATCTCTTTGGGAAGAGCCTAAAGTGCTTGACACTAATGTGCTGATTGATGGAAGAATTGCTGATCTTATAGAGCTTGGCTTTATAAAAGGCACAATTCTTGTTCCAAGAGTAGTGCTACAGGAAATCCAATATATTGCCGATTCTCCGGACCCTTTAAGGAGAGCAAAAGGAAAAAGAGCCCTGGATACCCTCCAGAGAATTGAGAGAGCAGAGAAGGTCAGGTTTGAAATAGTTGAAAAGGACATTCCAGAGATAAAAGAAGTGGATATAAAACTTGTTGAGCTTACTAGAGGTCTTAAAGGGACTTTAATAACAAATGATCTTAATCTTGTAAAAATAGCCCAATTAAGAGGAGTTCCTGTACTTAATATTAACGAATTGGCAAGTTCAATGCGCTCTCCCGTCCTACCTGGGGAGGTGTTAAATCTCTTTGTAGTAAAGGAAGGGAAAGAACATGATCAGGGGGTGGCTTATCTTGATGATGGAACTATGATTGTAATAGAAGGTGGGAGAAAGTATATCGGAAAAACAATTGAAGTAACCATTCATAGCGTGCTTCAAACAGGAACAGGCAGAATGATTTTTGGAAGACCAAAGCATGACGAGGATGAAAAACAAATTTTGGAAGGAGAGTAATTATTGGCCATTGGAGCAATTATTGTTGCCGCTGGCATAGGTAGAAGATTTGGCTCACCTAATAAGGTCTTTACCTATCTTGCAGGAAAGCCTATTCTTATCCATGCTCTTGAACCCTTTGAGGGTCTTGATGAAATTGATGGTATTTGGATAGCCACAAGAAAGGAGATGTTTATAGAAACCGAGAGATATATTAGGGAATTTAAAATAAGCAAAGTAAAAGGTCTTATAGAAGGAGGGATAGAAAGGCAGGACTCAGTATATAATGCTTTAAGAGCAGTTCCTAACTCCGTAGATATTGTACTTATCCATGATGCAGCAAGACCTCTTTTGAGTTACTCGCTTATTAAAAGAGTTTTAGAAGCATTAAAAGGAGATGTAGAAGGAGTTGTTCCAGGAGTTTCTCTTGCAGATACAATTAAGTGGATAAGTAAAAAAGACATTATAGGAGGCACACTAAATAGAGACATTTTAAGAGCAATTCAGACCCCTCAGGCATTTTGGAAAGATAAACTCCTTATTGCCTATGAAAGGGCATACATGGAAGGTTTTTATGGCACAGACGATGCCTCACTCATAGAGCGATATGGTGGATCAGTGCGCATTGTTGAAGGAGAGGATAAAAACATAAAAATAACCACACCGAATGACTTAAGGAAAGCGGAAAATCTGATTAAGGAGCAGTTAGAGTCATTTTATTCACCAAAAATTAGAATTGGCATTGGTTACGATAGTCATAGATTTGCGCAGGATAGAAAACTAATAATAGGTGGAGTGTTGATACCTTTTGAAAAAGGCTTAGCAGGGCATTCAGATGCTGATGTGCTTACACACGCAGTTATTGATGCTCTTCTTGGTTCAGCTGGGCTTGGAGACATTGGTAAACATTTTCCGGACACAGACCCTCAATATAAAGATATCTCAAGCCTTGAGCTTCTCAATAAAACTCTCAAGCTTTTAAAAAACCACGGATTCATGCCTTTGTGGTTGGACTGCACCATATTTGCGGAGAAACCGAAAATGAGTCCTTATATTCCTGAGATGATTAAAAATTATCAAAAATTTGGTCTTCGGATAAACATAAAAGCTAAAACCAATGAGGGCATGGGTTTTATTGGAAGAAAAGAAGGAATAGCTGCTCAGGCAATTTGCCTGAGCAGCATATATTTAGACTCTTAAAATATCCCTTGGAACATTCTTAACTGATGGAACTCCTGTAAGAAGCATAGCCTGTTTTAGCTCATTCTTTATTCCTTCGAAGTAAACCTTTAAGCCCTCTCGCTTCCCACCAAAAACAGCCACAACCACTGGTCTACCGATAAGCACTCCATCAGCACCAAGCGCTAAAAGTTTAAGAACATCCACTCCAGAACGAACACCTCCGTCAGCAATTATGGTGATTTTTCCCTTCAGTGCCTCTGCAATCTCAGGAAGAACCTCAGCAACACCTGGTGTGTGATCAAGAATTCTACCTCCGTGATTGGAAATCACTATTGCAGAAGCTCCAAGCTCATAGGCTAATTTTGCCTCTTTAAGGGTCATAATTCCTTTGAGAATAAATGGAAGCTTGGTGGCTTTAACAAGTTCTTCAATTTCCTTCGGAGATTTTGGACTTACTGGCTGTCCTTTAAGAGCCATTGTTACAAGCCCTGCACCGTCTATATCAACACCCACTGCAGGTGCACCTGCCTCTTCAGCAAGAGCGATTCTTTTTATAATTTCATCTTGAGCTCTTGGTTTTATAATCGGGATGCCCTTACCATTGTTTTTCCTAATAGCTTCAATACCGCTTCCGTACATAAGAGGATCTGCTCCATCTCCTGTCCACCCAATGGTGCCTGCCATAATGCTTCCTGCAATTACCTCTTCACAGTAAACATCTTCTGTAAGCGCTCCACCCATATTGTAGGTGGTTCCAGTAATTGGTGCTGCCATTACAGGAAACGCAAGCTCTAATCCAAAAAGATTAGTGGTAAGTTGAGGTTCTCTAACATCATGGATTGTTGAAAGGTTCAATTTATATTTTGAAAGAGCCTCTACATTTGCCTTAAAAGAAGCACCACTACCCACGCCTCCCATTCCCGGAACCTCTCCTGAACAAGCCACACCATTACACACAGGACAAACACGGCAATAGGGTTTTAGTTTTTCCTTAGCTTCTTTTCTTATCTCCTGCCAGTTCATAAAATTCCTCCCTTCAATTTTTTAGAATATGATATTATAAAACAAATATACGGGCGGTTAGCTCAGTTGGGAGAGCGCCAGAATCGCACTCTGGAGGTCGGGGGTTCGACTCCCCTACCGTCCACTCCTGTCACTCTCAGCCTCTGAATGGGAGTCTTCTGTTTTTCATTCCTTGAGAGCTGGATTAGCTACAACTACTACGTTGCCCTTCCTACATATCACCTTTCCGCTGTTTCTTAACAGGGCGGCAATATATTGTCTGTTCCTATATAGTATAGGCATAAGTTCTTCAAAAGACATGGATTTGATCTCTTTTAATGCCTTCTGATATCCCTTGCCATTTTCATTAATGATTGCCTATCTGTTGCTCATGTTTTATATTCCTTTTGGTATAACGGCAATCATCTTGGAGACCTCATGTGAGAAGAAATAAGGGATGAATGAAGGGTTTTATAAGATAATTGCCTTTCTTGTCAATTATGAAGAAACAATCCTTTTTCGAAGAGATTATTTTTGAGGAAAGGCGATCCCTGACTTTTTCAGAATATTCCTGATATACTTAAAAAAATAAGAGGTCTAAAGCGAGTAAAATGAGATTATTCAGAGAGATAATCTCTTACGGAGACACTTTAGAGACTTTTAAAGAGGGATTAATTGTCAAACTCTCCGTTTTGCTTCCTGACAGACCAGGTTCCCTTGAGAATGTCTCCAGTCTTATTGCTGCTCGTGGTGGAAACATTACCTTTTTCTACTACAATCGCTCAGAGCACAGTAACAGGGTCACACTGGAGATAAAGCTCGACAGTAAGGAGACACTAGAGAAACTCCTTGCTGACTTCATGGATGGAGGCTACCTGGATAACAACCTATCACTTAGAGAGAGCAGTGAGGTAATGGCCCTGGAGAACATTCTCGAGATAAAGGTGAGATTGAGAAATGTTCCTGGCTCGCTGGCTGCCTTTGCAAGCATTCTGAAAGAGCAGGGTGCAAACGTGATCTACATGCTATATGATGAGGACATTGATGAGGAAGCAGCCACGATCTCAATGGCGCTGAACAGTCCCTCTGAGATCGATCCCCTGCTTAATGCAATAAACAACAAGGGCTATCATTACCGAATAGTCTATAAGGGTACTGATACTGAGGAAGCTGTCCATGTCATTGGTCTTAAGCTGTGCGAGCGATTTTTTATACGTTTACGGAAACTTTTAAGCGATGCTGACATAGCTGAGCTTCGCAAGCTTGTTGAATCATCGAGAGAGCTGTATGAGGATTTACTTGGATTCTATCAGGAATCAGGACAGGATCTCGAGGCAGGTGAGGTTTACGAGAAGGTTCTTACCCTTGCATCCAGATGTCGTTCGAGAACGGGTAGCCGATTTACACCTGTTCCAATGGCTCCCATAACTACTTCCAGTGGCTTGAAAATTCACGGCTACCGAATGCCTACCAGTGAGAATATCTTTTTTCTGATACACGAGCAGGGTGTATCTCTTATCGACGCAGCTCATGGTGTTTACTATGACGATATCAAGAGGCTACTTGCTTCTCTTGGAATCGATCCAGGTAGAGTGGATGCCATTTACCTGACCCATGCTGATACAGACCACATAGGCTGTGCTGGATACTTTGAGAGGGAATTTGGAACAAAGGTTTTCATGCACCGTGATGGAATGGAGGTTATCCAGTCAGTAAACAGAGGAGTGGGACTGAGTGGTAGGCTTGCCAATCTCAATAGATACTACACAAGACTCTCTGCTGCTCTCACTGGATGCTGTTTTCCCGAGAGACCAATCTTTTTTGCTGAAACACCAATTGAACGAAAGGGAATCTTTGAGGTGATAGACATTTTCACTGTGGGAGGTGTTTCCTTTAAGGTGCTTAAAAGCCTTGGAGGACACATCAAGGGTCAGGTGTTCTTTCTTGCTGAAGAGGAGGGATTGCTCTTTGCATCAGACTACATTATAAACTACAAGAGTCTAACTAATGAAGAAAAGGATCATCTTGGAACCTATAATTTTTTGCTTACTAATCCTAACAGTAACACAGATATATTATCAAGGGAGCTTTCATCTCTCAAGTTAATTGCCTCTGAAATGGCAAGAAATCTCTCTTCAGTGGGTAAATCAGCTATAATCATGCCTGGTCATGGTGAGTATTTTAAAGTTAATCCTGGTAAATAAAGTTGTTGTAAACCAACTCTTTCGATTTATATAGCGTTCTAAATCCCACTTAGGTAGTGGAATTGTCAAATTCCTGTAAGTCAATCCTCAGGAATTAGTCTACAAGCCAATCCTGACTGATTTTGTCAGATAAAATTTGTAAGTCATTGATATTTCTACAAACTGCTCTCAAAATCTGTTCATTTTTGCACTACAAATCTTTTTTGTTCTGTTTCTTGATTGATTTTCTAAAGACCTCCCGACTTTGTCAGTTTACTGCCAAAATTTGCCTCACAATCTCTGCAAGTGCTTGATTTTACTAAATGTCAAATTTT
>CAKZQH010000037.1 GCA_937139565.1 uncultured Nitrospiraceae bacterium
AGGCAATGGATATGATTCAGAGAATTGCTGTTGCTACAGAGGAACTTTCTGCCACCAGTGAAGAGATTGCCCAAAACATGGAAACTATTAGGGAAAATGTCAACAGTACTGCAAGAATGATTGAAAATGTAAGGAATATCTCAAGCAGATTATACGAGGAGACAAAGAAATTAGATGAAAGTGTGGAGTATTTTAAGATTTAAATAGCTGCCCTCCTCCCATACCCCGCAGCCCTCCTAAAATAAGGGGAGCGAGATTATTCTATCTCGCTCCCCTTATTAAATGAAAAATCTCTTCTATTAAATTTCAGATTTTTTTATCTTCTCAGATTTCTCTAAAACTTTTTCGTACATTTCCCTTCTTTTCTTTTTTACTTTCTCCCTTATCTCTGGATACTTTATTCCAAGTATTTCGCAGGCAAGCCATCCAGCGTTTTCAGCACCATTGATAGCTACAGTTGCAACTGGAATGCCTGGAGGCATCTGGACCGTGGAGAGAAGGGAATCCAATCCATTAAGCGCTCCACTTGCCACAGGAACTCCAATTACAGGTAAAGTAGTGTGAGCAGCTAAAAATCCTGCCAGATGAGCAGCCATTCCTGCAGCAGCAATTATAAGTTCAATTCCCTTTTCTTCCGCTTCTTCTGCATATTTTTTTGCCCTGTCTGGAGTTCTGTGGGCAGAGCATACATCAATAATAAAAGGCACATCCATTTCCTTCAAGACCTTTGCAGCTTTTTTCATTACATCAAAATCACTGTCACTACCCATCAGTATTAAAACCTTTGCCATATTATCTTCTCCTTCCCATTTTTTCAAGTCTCTCTATTCTCTCCTCTATAGGAGGATGAGTGCTAAAAAGTTTCATAATTGAGCGACCCGATAAAGGATTTACAATGAAAAGATGGGCTGTTCCCGGATTTGCTTCCATTGGAATTGCCTGAGATGCATAATGAAGTTTCTTAAGAGCATTGGCAAGATAAATTGGATTTCCTGCAATTTCAGCTCCTCCTTCATCTGCAGCATACTCCCTTGCTCTGCTGATTGCAAGCTGAATAATCATAGCGATTATTGGAGCTATTATCATCATTAGAAGAGCCACGATAGGATTTCCACCTTCTTCATCGTCACTTCTTCCAAAAATGTTTGCCCACATTGCCATCTGTGCAATATAGGAAACAGCTCCAGCAATTGTAGCCGCAATAGTGCTTATTAGAATGTCTCTGTTTTTTATATGGGCAAGTTCGTGACCAATAACTCCTTCAAGTTCCTCACGAGATAGTATCCTCATTATGCCAGTAGTAACTGCAACTACTCCGTGTTTAGGTGATCTACCTGTTGCAAAGGCATTTGGTTGTTCGGAGTCAATAATATAAACCTTTGGCATTGGAAGTCCAGCTTTTTGGGCAAGTCTTCTGACCATGCTGAAAAGTTCAGGTGCTTCAGCTTCTGTTACCTCACGGGCACCATACATGGAAAGAACTATCTTGTGACTAAAGAAATATGCGAAGAAATTCATTCCCAGAGCCATTATCAGAGCAATTGTAGCACCCTGTTTACCGCCAACAAGGGAACCTACAAAAATAAAGAATACTGTAAGAAAAACCATTAATACAATTGTTTTCATTGTGTGCATATTTACACCTCCTTTTCAAAAATGGGATGTTTAAAAGTGGTTTATTTTTAAAGATTTACTTATAAAATTTAACATATTTTTAGGAAAATAGGCAAATTTAGGGTTTAGGATTGGAATAATTATTTTATAATTAAGTATTTTTGAAATAAGCATTAAAGGAAAAAGAACGATTATTATGTGGATAATAATTTTTATTGTAAAAAAAATCTTCTGATGATATAATTAGACAGGAGTAAAAAATTGGAAAAAAAATCATCTGTAAGAAAACTTACTATCAATTGGGATATAGATAATAAAAAACTAATACCCATAAGAAATATCAACTTGCCCAGATTACAAATAAGTTTTGAAAGAGATTTTGCTTATCCAGATATTTGGATTTACGAAAGCGAGGAGAATAAATTTGAAGCTATAAACCGCATAAAAGATAGGGCTAATTATTTTACTGTTTATTTTGCAAGAAAATTCTTTGATGTTGAAGAGTTTTCTTATCTTGCGATTAAGTTGGCAGGACAAAGAGTACTTTTATTTAATCAGTTTGATGATGTGCTCTATTTTTTACGAAAGATTTTACTTATAAAAGAATCGGCAGGAGTAATTACAGCTGTGGAATCACTAATTGAAAGTGCTGAAACTGAAAATGAAAGGTTAGTAATTACTCAACATTCAGAGCATGTATCTGAGATAACTAACAGAATTGCCATAATGCTTGATGAGAAAAATGAAGATATAAAACTTGCAGGATTTATACATGATGTAGGCAAGATATGCATTCCAGCAAGCTTACTTTTTTCAAATAAAGCTTTTGATGATCAGCGAATGAAAATTTTTCAACTCCATGTTTTATGGGGAGAGGTTTTATATGAAAAACTTTCACACGGAAAGATAAACAGCGTTTTACTTGAATCAGTAAGTTTTCACCATGAGAGAATTAATGGGCAAGGATATTTAAAGGGTATAAAGAAAAATATTCCTCAAATTGCTAAAATAATCGCTGTTAGTGATGTTTATACAGCTTTGACAGCAGATAGGCCTCATAGGCTTCATTTTGATAAAGATGTAGCAATCACTTATATTTCTGCAAAATCAGGCGAATTATTTGATCCAGAAGTAGTTGAAGCTTTTAAGAAGATAATTTAATAGGGAAATATAGATTTTTTCTTATATTGTACTTTTTTTGTATGCATTTTTTACCAGTGTAACATTAGATTTAAGCCCAACTTCATCACTAGGAACCTAAAAACCACTGTAAATCGATGAGTTATCATCTACAAATTAGTCTACATGCCTTTTAAGCTAATTTTAAACCCTCCGATTTTCCTCTAACTGTCCATATTTTCCTCCTGCCTTGTTATCTCATTTGCTAATCTGATCATCTCTCTTCGTTCCGCACTATTCAGACTGGGCAAGTCCAATTGTAGTCCAAAAAAGTAACTGATCATCTCTCTTCGTTCCGCACTATTCTAACAATTAGAAACTCACCTTTCCCTGTCATTGCGAGGCTTTTCTTTTGTTGTCATTGCGAGGATTTTCCCTTCTGTCATTGCGAGCGTCAGCGAAGCAATCTCGTAGTTCCCCCTACTTGGACGAAATGAGATTCCTCACTTCGTTCGGAATGACGGTGGAAGAGGAGTCATTGCGAGCGTAAGCGAAGCAATCTCGTAGTTACATCTTCGTAGGCTTTACTTAGAGACTGCTTCGGGGCGACGAGCCCCTCGCAGTGACACATGGGAAGGGTGAGAGACTGCCACGGCCACTTTGTGGCCTCGCAGTGACAGGAGGAAAGTGTCATTGCGACGATTTTCTTTTGTTGTCATTGCGAGCCCCCTTTTCGGTCATTGCGAGCGAAGCGAAGCAATCTCGTCGTTCCTCCTACTTGGACGAAATGAGATTCCTCACTTCGTTCGGAATGACGGTGGAAGAGGAGTCATTGCGAGCGTAAGCGAAGCAATCTCGTAGTTACATCTTCGTAGGCTTTACTTAGAGACTGCTTCGGGGCGACGAGCCCCTCGCAGTGACA
>CAKZQH010000038.1 GCA_937139565.1 uncultured Nitrospiraceae bacterium
CAAGCCCAAGAGTATCTAAAACTCCTTTGTTCTTAATCCTTTTTACCACTTTGGATATAATATCCATTTTTATCTCCCAAGAATTTTTTTGACAGCATCGCAAACTTTATCTATTTGTTCTTCGGTTAGAGTCAATCCTGATGGTAAATACAAACCTTGTTTTGCAATTCTTTCGGCTACTGGATAGTGTTCATCTTTAAATAAACCCATTTTATGGAAAATCGGTTGTTCATGCATACCTAAGAAGAATGGACGTGTATCAACGCCTGCTTCTTTCAATCGCATAGCAAACTCAGCCGCATTCATATTCGTCTTTTCATCTAACACTATTCCATACATCCAGTAAACATTCTTTGCCCAGTCCTTTTCAGTAGGTAATTGTAGTCCTTTTATTTCTCTTAACCTTTCTGTATACATTTTTCCTATCCATCTTTTTTTTTCAATAAGTTCTTTAATTCTTTCAAGTTGAGCAAGACCAATTGCTGCTTGCAAGTTTGTAAGCCTGAAATTATATCCCAATTCAGTATGATAAAAACGTCTATCCTTCCTAAAGCATAAGTTTCTATAAGACCTTGCCTTTTCTGCATATTCCTCATTGTTGGTAAGTATCATACCTCCTTCACCAGTGGTTATTATCTTGTTTGCATAAAAACTAAAGCAACTTATATCACCAAATCCGCCACACTTTTTTCCTTTATACTCTGCTCCATGTGCTTCAGCAGCATCTTCGATAATTTTAAGATTGTATTTTTGAGCTAACTCTAAAATTGGTTCCATATTACAAGGATGACCATAGATATGTACTACCATAATTGCTTTTGTTTTATTAGTAATCTTTTCTTCTATTTGAGTTACATCCATTGTACAAGTTTCTGAATCAGAATCTACAAGAACCGGTTTACAACCATTATAAATAACAGCAAGAGCACAGGAAATTATCGTAAAAGTAGGCATAATCACCTCATCATGCGATTCCAAATCAAGACATCTTACAGCAACTTGTAATGCAACTGTCCCATTGCTTACAGCAATACCGTATTTCATCCCACAATACTCAGCCCATTTCTGTTCAAATTCTTCTATGAATTTGCCAGTAGAGGAAATCCAACCACCTTTAAGACATTCAGTTACATATTTAAGTTCTTTTTCGCCGATTAATGGCTCATTAACTGGTATCATTGTTTATCACCACCACGTTATAATTCTTCTCCTGTCTGAGGGAGAGAGATGGGGTAAGAGGAATCATTTTCTATTCCTTCAAATACTTCTTTATCGGTATCCTTCCCTGAGTATGGTCCTTGTTTTACTTCAATCATCTCCGTATCTTCAAGCATTTTAAATCCATGGCCACCTGAACAAAGAAAGATTATATCACCTGTACTCAATTCTCTTGAAGTTATATATTCTTTACTGGTAGTGTAAAAATTAACTACCAATTTACCTTTTCTTATGAATAAAACTTCTTGGGTTACGGTTATATTTCGATGAGTCTCCTTGTGGAAATGAGCCTTTATTACTCCATCTTTTTTATAAACGATACAACCTAATTGTTGAGAAAAATCAGGAGGACTGAAAAAAGTAGTTTTATTTGATGTATAATTTGCTCGTAATATTATCGCCATTAATTTACCATTATGCCTGATCTCTTCATAGGTTTTATCTTGCATTTTTGCTCCTATTCGGAACGAGCTATTACAGTCATATTCCAGTCATTTTCTGTAAGAGGCTTTTCTAATTCCAGAAATGGGCAAAAAGTTACCCCCGAAAAACCAGCTACTTCCAGAAAATATTTAATTTCTTGCGGGAATAAAAATCTCATTTTATGAGTCTCTTCAACTTCTGAGATTATACTATCTTTCTTCAGTCTTAAAACTTTAAAGTGTATATCAACAGTGTGAGAAAGAATATTAAGTTTTGGAGTAGTAATCCGAATGATACGCTCATCTTCATTAATGATTTCTTTAACTTTTGCAGTAGGTGGATCATTCATTACTGCAAGTCCATTCCAAGCATCAAAAATAAAGATTCCTCCAGGTCTTAAGTGCTGTTTAGCTATCCTACAAGCAGTGGCTAATTCATTGTTTTCAGTCTGATAACTCATAACTGCAAACATTGCTGTCACTGCATCGAATATTCTATTAAGATTTAGGGTTTGAATAGAATTTTCATAAAATTCAATCTTAAGATAAGCATTTTTTGCTTTTTCTTTTGCGGTAGCTAGCATATCAGAAGACCGGTCTACACCGGTAACTTCGTAACCTCTTTTTGCAAGGATAATTGCATGACCACCAGTGCCACAACCAAGGTCTAAAATTGTATTCACCTCTTTCTTGTATCTCTTATTAAAGATAGCCTCTAAAAAGTCACATTCTTTTATATAGTCTTTATCCTGATATAAATAGTCATAAAACAAAGCATATCCTTTTCCAAATACAGTCATTTTTCTAAATTATGAATATGTACTTTTATACCACTCTATTGTTCTTTTTAACCCTTCTTCACCCGCACTTTTACAAACAATTTCTTGTCCGCTTTTTAAGATGACCTAAGGCGTTACCATATTGTTTTAGTTGCCGTTCACGATTTTGAGCATCCATCTTTGATTTGCATCGATGGCATAAGGTGTCAAGTCTTGACATTTGACAATCTGGTTTATCAGGTTTGTTTGGTCTCTCTGGTTTCTTAGATTATTTGTCATTTTAAAAATCTCTTCAGCTATAATCAT
>CAKZQH010000039.1 GCA_937139565.1 uncultured Nitrospiraceae bacterium
GAGCGCAACAATGAAGATAACTATGAGTTCCTGCATTCCTAAATCAAACATAGCTTTATTATACCATTAATCAACTTCATCGACAATTTTTTTATGAATACCTTTGTATGGCGGTAAAATAGCACTAATACCAAACATGAATCGCATGTCAGGATTTCTGTTTTTCACATCAAACCCAAAGCCAACAGTAGTGTAAGAAAACTCAGTAATCCTAATACGATAGCCTATTCGCCACTCAACTAAATCAATTTTGCTCCTGTCTATTGCCTTTCTACCGATTATTTCAAAGAGAAGCTTTGAGTTGTAACTCACACTCAGCTCTGCACCAAGATTAATATTCCACGTTTCTCGAAAAACTTCCTTTTCAGGTCTAAAGTATATAATGTTTCCATGAGCTTTGAAGGGACCGATTTTTTTGGTAACTATAAAACCAGCACCTACTCCTCCCTCAGTTGAAAATTCATCTTTTCCAAGATCTCCTGAAGCAAAAAGCAAGTAAGCTATTGCTGGAGTAAAAGTGGTCTCATCAATTATTCTATGTTTTAAACCAATGTTCAAGTCTTCCGCTCCATTCATTTTAGAAGAATTTCTGTAATACAGATTATAAGGAAGATTAAGTAGTATCTCAGCACTTTCGGTAAGACCATAGGAGATATTCAAATTTAACCTGCTTCTATCTGGATCAGTTGTAAGATCATAGTCTAAGCCAATAGCAATCTGATTCTGCATAGGAGTTTCGGCTGAAAATGTGGATAATACCGAATAAGGCGCAGTAGGAGTAAAACCTTTTCTATCAAAGGAATAGGCAGTTGAAGATAAAAGAAGAATAAAAATTAAACCAACACCTAATCTTTTCATTTAAAATAAAGAATATCAAAAAAAAGAGAATCTGTCAAATGCTATCTTCTACTGCCCTTCTCGAAATCTTGATTGCACAAAACTCTCCACACATGCTACATACCTTTTCGTCTTCCAATGGAGGTCTTTCAGAGCGCATGGATCGCACTTTATCAGGATCGAAGGAGAGAGAGATCTGTGAGTTCCAATCGAAATTTCTTCTTGCATAGGCCATCTCTTTATCTCTCTTCCAAGCTGATTGATATCCCTTGGCGAGGTCAGCTGCATGTGCAGCTATTTTCAAAGCAATTACTCCCTCTTTTACATCTTCTCTATCAGGTAATCTAATGTGTTCAGAGGGAGTAACATAACAAAGAAAATCTGCTCCAGCAGAACCTGCCAGTGCACCTCCGATTGCAGCTGCAATGTGATCATATCCCATTGCGCAGTCAGTTACAAGCGGTCCTAATACATAGAAGGGAGCCTCTTTGCAAATACTCTTTTGAAGTTTAATATTAGGCTGAACATGATCAAGTGGTAGATGACCTGGACCTTCTATCATACATTGAACTCCTTCATTAACTGCTATATCTTTTAACTTGCCAATAGTAATTAATTCGAAAAGTTGATACTTGTCAGTTGCGTCAAGTAAACAACCCGGTCTCATGCCATCTCCAAGACTAAGGGTAAGGTCATATTTTTTTGAAATCTCTAATAATCTATCAAAGTGCTCATAAAGGGGGTTTTCTTTGCCATGGTAACATATCCAGTCTGCAAGTATAGAACCTCCTCTACTGACAATCGGTAGAACTCTTTCATTTGATTTAAGCATCTCAACAATTTTCATCGTAACACCACAATGGACTGTTATGAAATCTACTCCATCCTTTGCGTGTTCTTCAATTACTCTAAATATATCTTCCTCTGTCATTTTAACTACACTTCCATATTTCTCTATGGCTTTTACAGCTACTTCATAAATTGGAACAGTACCAACACTTACGGGTGAGTGCTTAAGAACCGCTCTTCTGGTTTCAACCAAAGAACCCCCAGTTGATAAATCCATAATTGCATCGGCACCGTATTGAACTGCTATTTTTAGCTTTTCTATTTCTTCATCAATTGAACTTTGATCTCTTGATGTTCCAATGTTTGCATTGATTTTTGTTCTTAAGCCCTTTCCTATCCCAAGAGGCTCAATGTCTCTAAGGATATTTCGAGTAATAACAACCTTTCCCTTTGAAATATTCTCCGATAGTTCCTCAGGAGATACTCCTTCAAAAGCTGCCACTTTTTTTACTTCATCGGTTATTATTCCTTTTCTTGCTAACTCTATTCTGGTCATAGCAAATCTCCTAAAAATTTTTTTAATTTTTCAACATTTTTCTCAATATTACCACCAAGAACTCCACGAATCATTGCAACACCATCACAATAGGGAAAAACCTCTGCTATGTTGTCTTTGTTTATTCCACCAAGAGCAAAAACCTTGCATTTTACCAATCCCTTTATCTCTTTGAGTTTTTCTAATCCTTGAGGAGCTTGACCTGGTTTGGACGCAGTTGGATAAATAGGGCTAAAGGTAATGAAATCAGCCCATCTGCAGGCTTCAGTGGCTTCTTCGATTGAGTGGGTTGATACACCAATAAAAAATTGACTCTTCCATACTTTTCTTACCACATCGGCAGGAAAGCCATTTTGAGGTAAGTGAACTCCATTAGCACTAACAGCAAGAGCAATATCTATTCTATCATTAATAAAAAGAAGCGCCCTATATTTCTCTGTCAAATCTCTAAACTTTTCTGCAAGATAAAATAACTCTCTGTCACTCATGTCTTTCTCTCTAAGTTGAAAGGCTTTAACACCACATCTTAAAGCCTTTTCAACTGCATCCAAATAGGCATCCTCATTTGGAAATAACTTCCTATCACCAATTAGGTAAAGTTTAAAATTCATGTAAGCATTCCCTCAAAAGTTGTGCTTGCAGAAGCATATAGCCTCTTAGGAATTCTGCCTGCTCTAAATGCAAGTCTTCCAGCTATACAGGCATGTTTCAAAGCTTCTGCCATCATTATCGGATCCTTTGCTCCTGCAATTGCCGTATTTACAAGTACAGCATCACAACCAAGCTCCATAGCTATAGCAACATCAGAGGCTGTGCCAACTCCCGCATCAACAATCACAGGTAAGTTAACCGTTTCAAGAATTATCTTTATATTATACGGATTTCTGATTCCGAGACCTGAGCCTATAGGAGCTCCAAGGGGCATTACCGCCGCTGCTCCTGCATCCACCAGTCTTTTTGCTGTTATGGGATCATCGTTAGTGTATGGAAAAACAATAAAGCCCTCTTTTGCAAGAATTTCTGTTGCCTTCAGCAAGCCACATACATCAGGAAAAAGAGTTTTTTCGTCACCAATCACTTCGAGCTTTACCATGTCAGAAATTCCAGCCTCTCTGGCAAGTCTTGCATATCTGAGTGCATCCTCTACAGTGTAACAGCCCGCAGTATTTGGAAGGATTTTGTATTTTTTTGGGTCTATGTAATCTAAAAGGTTCTCCTGTGTTTTATCTAAAATATTTACCCTTCTTACAGCAACTGTAACCACATCAGCACCTGAAGCTTCAATTGCTTTGGCTGTCTCTTCAAAATTTTTGTACTTACCCGTACCAACCCATAACCTTGACTTAAATTCAATTCCTCTGATAATCAATGAATCATTCATTTTACCCTCCTCCCACAAAATTGACGATCTCAATGGAATCGCCATCTTTAATTTCATATTCACTTAATCTATCTCTTTTAACTATCTGTAAATTCACTTCTACCACCACTTTTTGAGGATTAATCTCTAATTCATCAAGAAGTTCCCTTAAATTTTTTGCACCTATTTCTGTCTCAACTCCGTTTAATCTTACCTTCATAATGCCTCCATAAACAAAAAGCCTCTATCCCTGAAGGATAGAGGCTGATTTCTCTTCAGTCTCTCCCATTCCCTACGCCGGTATTATCCGGATCAGGTTCAAGGGGTCTTCCCTTTTAATGGGAACTCTCAGGTCCTATTTGACCTCCCCCAGGGATTAGTCAATTGTAAAAAAAACAAAAAGTCTTTGTCAACCCCCCGCCTTTCC
>CAKZQH010000040.1 GCA_937139565.1 uncultured Nitrospiraceae bacterium
TAGAGGATAATTTTAATAAAAAATTGTCTTGAAAAGGGTTAAAATAAATCTGTCAGTTTTCTATCTCTATTTTTGGGCAAAGGTAAACGGTTGATTTTTGCTGGTCAGAATAGTTTACACTATCTAATTCAGTTTTTTCCTTTTAAGCTAAAAAGGGGGTGTAGTTATGGATTTTCTCTTGTCAATTTTTCCTATTCTTGTTGTTCTAATTGGAATGCTTGTTTTTCATCGTTCTGGAACTTTTGTTTCTATTGTTGGATGGATACTATCGGTGCTTTGTGCAATGTATTATTTTAAAACTCCCTGGGAAGTTGTTTGGGGAGCTACTTTAATGGGTGTAGTGAAGGCTTTAGGAATTACTCTGGCTGTAGTGTTTACCATGTTTTTGATATTTCTAATGCGGGAGACAGGATCACTTAAAAGAATAATAGAATATGTAAAGGGAATCGCAAAAACTAAAGAGGAACAAACACTTTTTATCGGTATGGGATTTGGTTCTTTAAGTACAGCCCTTGGGATGGTTACACCTGCCATGTTTCCACCTATATTTCTTCTACTTGGGTTTTCACCTGTTGCAGCCATAGGAGTTAGTATTCTGTGTTATGACCCTCTTACTTCTTTTGCTCTTTTTACAATTCCTCTTACTCTTCCTGCGAAAGTTGCAATGGCTTTCGGAATTAAACCACCAGGAATTGAGACTTTAAATGAATTCATTTGGGACTATACTTATAAAGTAACCCTGCTTTTACCAATAATATCAGTGATTTTTGCTTTTCTGATGCTTAAAATCGTAGGTGGCAAAGAGGCAGTAAAAAAACACTGGAAAGCTGCATTGGTTTCAGGGCTTGTGCTCTCTTTCTCTGCTATTATTATCGCGGCTTTTAGAATTTTTCCTGTGGAGATTATTGGAATTATCTCGGGCTTTATGACCATGTTAGTTGTCTATTTTATCTATAAAAGAAATGGTTCTTCCAGCGATAAAAAAACATCTTTTGACCGTCAAATTTTTATATCCTGTATGCCCTTTGTTTTGCTTATTGTCATTTCGCTTATTGTGAATATTCCCTCTATTAAATTTAAGCTTGAAAATATTCTTGGACAATGGGAAGTTATAAGAATTATGGCGGATAAAAAGGAAGACCTAAACATTTTTGGCAATGTGTGGTTCTGGATAATGGTTGTTTCGTTTATCTCAATTTTTATACTAAAGCCTACTGGTAAACAACTTAAAACTGCTCTCAACTTGTGGATAAAAAGAATATGGGGGCCCTTTCTTGCCTATTCCCTGTTCTTTGCTGTTGCATTTATTATGGCATGGTCTGCCATGGAAGTGGTTAATGGAAAGCTTGTTCCTTCTGCTTATTTTGCCGATTACAATATGGATAGAATAATAGGCATTACTCTTTCAAACATTTTTGGTCCTTTTTATCCCTTTATTGCTCCTTTTTTAGGGTTATTCGGTGCTTTTGTGGGTGGAAGCGAGACTGCATCAAATGTTCTTTTTGCAAAGATACAATGGGAAGCCACACTTTCTACTGTTGGTGCTGGAGCCTTTATGTGGATTTATGCAGCCCATGCTGTTGGTGGTGGAATTGCCTCAGCTATTACACCTTCAAAGATTACAAATGCAGCTGCTACTATTGGGGTTGGCGGTAAAGAGGAAGCCCAGTTTATCAAAGCAGTACTAGTGCCTGTGTTAATCATGTGTGCTATAGTTGGCGCTACTACTATGGCAATCATTTATCTTTAAAATTGATTTTTGAGCGAAGCAGTCATTAGGAGTGATTGCTTCGCTTTTTATTTGATGTTAAAGAGTAAATCTATTGATTTTCATCAACAGGCTTTTTAATTCATTGTAAGAGCCTTTGACCGAAGTTTTTCCTGGATAAATGTCGTATAATCTTTTATAACCACTTGGAGTCATATCGGGCATTATCACATTTGCTCCACACCTGAGAGCCCTTATCCTTAGGGATGGAGAGATGACAGCAAGAGCAGTTGTAGCAGGAATATTTGACAGGGGAAGTAAAAGTCTTGTAAGAGAGATAACTTTTAAGGTAAGATATGGATTTCCCGCTGGCTGATTTTTTAGGGGAGTCTCTGGGTGAGGAATAAATGGACCGATTCCAACCATGTCAAGCCTTAGGTCTTTCATGAGAATTAAATCCTCTGCTAAGGATTCAAAGCTTTGTGCCGGGAGTCCTACGATTATTCCCGAACCAGTTTCATATCCAAGCTCTTTAAGCCATCTTAAGCATCTAAGTCTATTTTCAAGAGAGGTATCTGGCTTTAAGGCATTGAAAAGTTTCTCATCAGAG
Source organism: uncultured Nitrospiraceae bacterium (assembly GCA_937139565.1). Classification (GTDB taxonomy): domain Bacteria; phylum Nitrospirota; class Thermodesulfovibrionia; order Thermodesulfovibrionales; family Thermodesulfovibrionaceae; genus Thermodesulfovibrio. The sequence goes on from CAKZQH010000040.1 coordinate 2,319, forward strand.
GTTTCAAATTTAAGCAGATACCTATCAGCACCAGCATCTTTAAATGTGGCATAGTCTTCATAACTTCGTTCTCCCACTGATAGTGTTATTGCTACTTTAATTTTTTTTATCTTGCTGATAATCTCCTTTAATTTTTCTTTTGTCCAGAATGGATCTTCACCAGACTGAAGAACTATTGTTTTAAAACCCTCTTTAGCAATTTTTTCAGCCCTCGTGATTATCTCATGTGGGGTCATTCTATACCGGCTGAGTTTTTTGTTATCTCTTCTTATTCCACAAAAGAGGCAATTGCACCTACAGTAATTAGAAAACTCAATAATTGCTCTTAGGTGAACAACATTTCCATGAAATCTCTCTCGGACCTCATCAGCCATTTTTGCTAATTCCTGAAAGGGATGTTCCTTAAGTAGATAAAGTATCTCTTCTTTTAAATCTCTTTTAAATGTGCTTTTTATCTTATTTTCCATGATACTTTAACATCCTCAAGGTTTCTATCTCTTCCTGCATTTCTTCTTGTATATCCTTGATGAGGATCTGTAAATTTGGAAAAGGTGATAGAGCCCTGTGAAGCACTCCGTGAATGTAAGCCATTATGACACCATAGTTTACAATGGGAACACCAGCCTTTCTTGCCTGCATTATTCTGCTTAACATTTCTCTGCGATTTATCATGCAGGCTCCGCAGTGGACAATGAGCCTGTACTGACTTAGATTTTCTGGAAGTGGCCCTGCTCCTGCCTTTATCTCTATCTCTATTTCACCTCCAACCTGAGCCATGAGCCAGCGAGGAATTTTTACTCTACCTATATCATCAGCTAAGGGGTGGTGTGTGCATGCCTCAGCGATTAATACTCTGTCACCAGGCCTGAGTTTGCTCACACTGCGAACACCTTCCACAAGAGTTTGAAGGTCTCCCTTATACCGGGCAAAGAGTATTGAAAAGGAGGTCAGTCTTATGTGAGATGGTGTATCTGCAGCGACTTTATTGTAAACAGAAGCATCGGTTACTACAAGGGAGGGCTTTGTATTTAAAAAACTGAAGGCTTGAATTAATTCTCTTTCTTTAACGACCATTGCTATACACTCAGAGTCAATGATATCCCTAATTACAATCTGCTGGGGCAATATAAGTCTTCCCTTCGGAGCAGCTTTGTCAACGGGAATAACGCATATTACCAAATCACCAGGATTGACAAGATCACCAACCACAGTGGGAAGTGTCCAATCTTTCGGAGCGTTATCTATTATTTTCTGTTTTAGTTCATCTATGCCTTCACCAGTGAGGGCACTAACAAAAACCTTTGGTTCTGGATATTTATTATCCTTTGCTTCAGGATAAAGGTCAATTTTGTTGATAACATATATAACAGGCATTTTCATCTCCTCTGCCCGATGAATGACCTCTTTCTCAAATTCTCCGTATCCATTCCTTGGATCAATGACAAGAAGAAGTAGATCAGTGCGGGAGAGAACTTCATAGGATTTTTTCTTTCTAAGCTCTCCAAGCTCTCCCACATCATCAATTCCTGCTGTGTCTATTACTACTACAGGGCCAAGGGGAAGTATCTCCATTGACTTGATAACAGGGTCTGTTGTTGTGCCAGGCACATCTGAGACAATAGCAAGGTCTTGACCTGTAAGAGCATTTATAAGAGAGGATTTACCTGTATTTCTTCTTCCAAAAAGAGCAATATGAAGTCTTTCACTCTTTGGTGCATTCATTTTAGCCTCCTAAGTTCTCTCTCTATGAAATCCAAAATTTTCTCTCTCCTATCATCTTTTAGCTCCTCATTGGATTCAATAAAAACATAGAGATTATGACTTAAATGAAATTTTTCAGAAGGGTAGAAGCTTTCTTCTCCATAACCTGCAATATGATGTAGCCTTCTTCCCACAGACTCGGCAAAATACACCTTTTTCAACCCAAAGTTCTCACAAAGGGTTTTTGAAATTTCAGATAATACCCTTTCCTTTTCTTTTTCATTAGATATAAAAATCACGCTCACCATCCTCCATCTTTTCTAAATATTCCTCAACTCTCATAGCTAATGCAGGCCTTATCTGAAATAAATCATTTATGTATTGAGTTATTATTTTCTCTCCAAGTTCCTTTGTCCTTTTTGATGCGTAGTCAAGAAGGTATTCCTTAAAGGTCAGTACCGCATTTGGTGTGCAGAAAAATTTGATAACTGCACTCTTTGGAAGTCCCATAAAATGTTCACCAGTTCTTCCACATCTATAACAGGCAGTGCAGAATGAAGGGATAAGACTGTCCTTGAGTAGTTCGTATATAAACTCATCAAGGGTTCTTGTATCATCAATTAAAAACTGTTGTTTTTCTGGTATGTGTTCTTTCTGCATCTGCCTGTATCCGCCAACAGCTATTCTTGTTCCAGCATCTGTTTGGGATACTCCAACCTTAATAAGCTCTTTTCTTAGCTCAGGAGCCTCCCTTGCAGTAAGAATGAGTCCCGTATAGGGTACTGCACATCTTAGAATTGCAATTATCTTTTTGAAGTCTTCATCGCTTACAAGATATGGCGAAGAAGTGCTAAATGGCGTGTTCACAGCAGGTTTGAGTCTTGGAAAAGATATGGTATGAGGTCCTACTCCAAACTCTCTTTCCATATCAAGGGAATGAAAAAGAAGCCCAAGCACCTCAAAACGCCAGTCATAAAGCCCAAAAAGTACGCCTAATGCCACATCGTCAATCCCTGCCTCTTGTGCACGATGCAGCGCAAAAAGCCTCCACAAAAAGGAGCTCTTTAAAGTGTCTTTGGGATGTAGTTTTTTATATGTTTCATGATGATAGGTTTCCTGAAAAACCTGATAAGTTCCAATTCCTACCTCTCTTATCAATCTGTATTCCTCCACTGTCATTGGAGCTGCATTTATATTTACTCTTCTTATCTCATTTCTTCCCTCCTTTGTCTCATATATGGTTTCAATTGCCTGAGCTATGTAAAAGGCATCACTATTTGGATGTTCTCCAAATACTGCCAGTACTCTTTTATGTCCTACAGATGTTAAGGCTTTCACTTCATCTCTTAGTTCGTCCATTGTGAGGGTGTGTCTTTTTATTGCGGGATTTGAGCGTCTATAGCCACAGTATATACAGTTATTAACACAGGTATTTGATACATAAAGGGGTGCAAAAAGCACTATTCTTTTTCCGTAAATCTCCTGTTTAATGTAAGAGGCTGTCTCACAGAGTTCATTCACAAGCTCTGGTTCTTTACAGTTAACAAGAACTGCTACCTCTTCTGGCGTAAGACCTTTAAGTTCCCTTGCCTTAGAGAGAATCTCTCTTATCCTTTTTGGTTCTGGATTTTCGTTTTTCTTGATAAGGTCCCATATCAGGTTATCATCTATGAAATCCTTTCTCTTTTCAAGTTTTTCATATTTCTTGATTAGTTCAAATCTATTATCCTTCCATTTTTTTTCTATTGCCGTAAGCATTTTCAATCCTCCTTTTTAAATATTTAATTCCTGCAAAACCTGGTGTTGTAAGTTCCTCGTGTTTTGTTATGCTTTTTATCTCCTCTTTAGTGAAATAACCTTTCTCGAGAAGAATTTCCTCAACCTTTCTGTCAGTCATTACTGCTTCCTTGTAAACTTCTGAGCAGATTTCATAGCCCAGATAAGGAGAAAAGGCAGTTATTATACAACCACTACTGTCAAAAAGGTTTTTACATCGCTCCTCATCAACTTCAAGTCCTTTTACACATTTCTCTCTAAGCAAAATACTTGCATTTATTAGAATCTTAAGAGATCCGATAAGTTCATGAGCCACAAGGGGCAAAAAGGGATTAAGCTCAAGACTGCCTAAGCTGCAGGCAAAGCTTACTGCCTGGTCTGATGCCATGACCTTTATTGCCACCTGAGTTACCATCTCTGGAATAACAGGATTTACCTTGCCAGGCATAATAGATGAACCTACCTGAACAGGAGGAAGCTTCAGTTCTCCAATTCCTCCTCTTGGTCCTGAACTTAAAAATCTCAAATCTGAAGAGATTTTCAGAAGATTCACTGCCAGTGTCTTTAAAAAACCTGAGACTTCTGAGAAAGTATCAGCATTCTGGGTTGCTTCAAAAAGATTTTCTGCCTTTGCAATAGGAAGCCCTGTAAGTTCTCTTAGTTTTTCAATAGCAAGGGATGCAAATGCCTTTGGGCAGTTCAACCCTGTTCCAACAGCGGTGCCACCGAGATTTACTTGCCGCACTCTTTCCTTTGCCTTGTGGATTCTCCACCAGTCTCTATTAAGTGCCTCTGCCCATGCTGAAAACTCCTGTCCAACTGTTACTGGAATAGCATCTTGCATCTGTGTGCGTCCCACCTTAAGAACATTGGCAAATTCTCTCTCTTTTTTCTGAAACTCATCCTGAAGTTTCGCTACCTCACTGGCAAGCACATCAAGGAGCTTTACCACCGAGACTTTAATTGCAGTAGGAAAAACATCATTCGTTGATTGGTGAAGATTTACATGCTCTATGGGATGAATTATGTCGTATCTACCCCTTTCATAACCGAGGATCTCCAGTGCTCTGTTTGCAATCACCTCGTTTATGTTCATATTAAAGGCTGTGCCTGCACCTCCTGAGAGAGCGTCAACTGTTATTTCTTTGTCAAAGAGCCCATCTGCCACTTCCTGGGATGCCAATATTATTGAATTTGCTACTCTGTCATCAAGGGCTTTAAGAAGTCTGTTAGCCTCAGCTGAAGCCCTTTTCACAATTGCCATTGCCCAAATGAGCTCTCTGTGTGGGATGATACCACTTAGCTGGAAATTCTCCCTTGCCCGTGCAGCATGAATTCCGTAATAGGAATTCTTCGGTATTAAAAATTCACCAAGCGAGTCCCGCTCTACTCTAAAGTTTTCATTCATTTTTTTTATCCTCCAGGCTAAGTAAAAGACTTTTAACGGTTACACTTCGTATTTTTCCGAGTTTTCCCGTAAGAGAGCCTATTCGGTCTGTATTTCCTTCAACAAAAAGAGAAATAAAACCTCTACTTCCATCTCTTTGAGGAATTCCCATTCTGCCTATGATAATATCTGCATGCTCTGATAGGATGTTGTTTACAAGATATGAATCCTTTTCGCGGTTATTTATTACGATTCCAACAATTCCAATCTTTTTCATCCCTTAACCTCAGATGACCTCCTCGGTCTCAGATTTTAAACTGACCATTATTCCTCAGGAGCAGCTCCCTTGGAAACAGTCAATAACTTAACCAAAAACTACATCACCACCTTCAAAAACTTCTTTTAATGCTAAAAGATCATTTAGAATTGTTTCGTCTTTTACTTCTTTAGATACCTCTTCAATGATTTCGTAAAGAGTTCTCACATATTCATTGTCAAGTATAAACCAGCCATTGTAAGTTCCCTTCAAAGTATCCATATTGCGCAGGTAATAGCTTTTTCTTGAAAGAAGAGCAGTAATTTCCATGAGTCTTTCAAGTGAGCAAAACCAGTATTTTCTGTTTCCAAGACTGTAATAGACAAGCATCTTAGCAAATTCCTTTAAGCCCGGGCAAAAGCCCGGGCTTTCTCTATACTCTTGCCTTGTAGTGGGTATGAAGAAGAGACTCGCTAAGCTCACTAAGTGGATGATGGGCAAACTCAGTGTAGAATCTTTTTATCATCGGATTCTCATGAGATGCAGCCATATTGAACTTCTCTCTTGAAATAACATCATCTTTATACTGACCTGACTGTCTTGCTTTTATAAGTTTTAGCCTTTCCTTTCCGACTTTTGTCTCAAAGAAGTTCTTCTCCTTTGTATCTCCCGCAAAAGTGGGCTTTGTAAAAGAAAGGGTAATGAGCCCTGCACCTGCAAGTTTTAAAAAGGTTCTTCTTGAAACACCCTTTATATCCATATTATTCCTCCTAAATTATTTTTGAAAAGGCATAAAAGAGTTGATCCCATAGCGTAAGCTCTAATGGATGCACTGGTTGCCCACCACCGTTTATACAACCACCTGGACAGTTCATAACCTCAATAAAGTGATATGGGCTTTTACCTGTGAGAACTTCATCTACTATAGGCTTTAGATGAGCACCATCTGTTCCAATTCCATTAACAACACAAACCTTTATCTGGAGTTCCTTTGCTCCAAAAACCTTTTGATACTCTTCTTTTAGTGGCACTGGAATTGTTGCTGAAGCAACAGGCTTTGTGTAACCTCTTACTCCATCAAAATCCCACTGAGGACTCATTGACTGCGGTGATTGCCCTGAAAGAACATGGAAGGCAAATCTTACTGCAGCCTCCATAACTCCGCCGCTTGTTCCAAAGATGGTGGCACCACCAGAGTAGAATTTAAACATCTCAGGTTTTCTGCTTACTTCTTCGGACATTTTCATTGGATCAATGTTCATTTTTTTGAGAAGTTCTGCAAGATCCCTTGTGGTTAGAACTGTATCCACATCTTTCATACCCTGTTTCTTTAGGTATTTACTTGCAGAGTCAAACTCAGGTCTTGATGCTTCAAAGATTTTTGCTGTGCAGGGCATAACTCCTACGGTAAATATATTCTCAGGCCTTACATTCCATAGTCTTGCTCCATAAGTTTTTGCTGTTGCACCTGCCATTTGCTGAGGTGATTTTGCACTGGAAAGATATGGTATAAGCCTTGGATAAAAAACTTCCACATACCTTACCCATGCAGGACAGCAGGAGGTAAATTGGGGAAGAGGGTACTTTTTAAACTCCTCCACATGTAAGGTGATTTTTTTGCCCCACAGTTCTATAGGTAATTCTTTTAATCCTGCATGAGCTGCAACCTTTGCAAGAAGTTCTGTCCCTTCTTCAAGAATTGTTTGATCTGCAGCAAAGTTGTTGTCATAGATAAGAAATCCTGCCTTTTCAAGGGCAGCCCAGAGTCTTCCTACTGTAAGAGTGCCTGGCTCTGCCCCGAATTCTTCACCAATAGCAACTCTTACTGCAGGAGCAATAATTGCCACAACCTTTGTTTTTTTGTCTTTAAGCTTTTCATAAACCATATCAACAAAGCTCATCTGTTCAACTGCACCAAAAGGACAGTTAAGCAAACACTGTCCACAGACTATGCATTTTTCAACATCAATGCTATGTTTGTCTCCAAAGGAACCTTTTATCGCTCCTGTAGGACAAACCCCACTACAGGTATGACATCCCACACAGTTTGCTTCACTTATTTTGATGATTCCATAAAGTTCCCCAGCCCTGTAAGTTCCTATTCCATTTTTCAGTGGACCTTCACCTTTGAAAGTGTTAACTTTTCTTACCATACAATCCCCCTTTAGTTATTATTTTCCTCTTGGTGTATAATGGGTATGAAGAAGTTGATGGGATAGATGACCAAGAGGTTCTTTAAGGAACTCTTTGTAAATTGCTTTAATTTCCGGATTTTCGTGACTTTTTCTTAGCTTCAGGTTTTTGTCTCTTTCGTAAATACCCTTGATTCTCTGCTCTCTTTCATCAACAGTAGTCGGGATTGGCTGTCCTCCTCCACCAATACATCCGCCAGGGCAGGTCATTACTTCAATAAAATGATAATCCTTTAGTTCACCTGCTCTTACTTTCTCCATGAGCTGACGAGCTGCTCCAAGGGAGTGGGCAACAAGAACCTTTACAGTAATTCCATTCATGCTCACTGCAGCCTCTTTAATGTCTTTCATTCCTCTTACATCTTCAAAATCAAGCTTTTGTAAGGTTTTGCCTGTTACAACCTCGTATGCTGTTCTGAGTGCTGCTTCCATAACTCCACCGGTTGCACCAAATATCTGTGCTGCTCCAGTTCCTTCACCCATGACAGGATCGTAGGTTTCTTCTGGAAGATTTGCAAAGTCAATTCCAGCTTCTCTTATCATTCTTATAAGTTCTCTTGAAGTAAGCACCACATCAACATCTCTTTCAATGTTTGGATTGTTCCAGAATTTGCTTGCTGCATTCATCTCAGGACGGGCTGCCTCGTATTTTTTTGCAGTGCATGGCATCACTGAGACAACGAAGATATTCTCTGGGTTGATGCCTTTTTTCTGGGCATAGTAAGTCTTGGCAATGGGACCTAACATCTGCTGCGGAGATTTACAGGAAGAAATATGAGGAATCAGATCAGGATAGAATTCTTCAAGAAATTTTATCCAGCCAGGAGAGCAGGACGTAAACTGAGGTAAAACTCCACCATTCTTGATTCTGTGAATGAGTTCATAGCCTTCTTCCATGATTGTGAGATCTGCTGACCAATTGGTATCAAATACCGCATCAAAACCAAGTCTTTTAAGGGCTGCCACCATTTTTCCTGTAATGTCCGTTCCAATAGGAAGGCCAAAAGCTTCACCTATTGTTACATGAGTTGCGGGAGCGGTCTGAACAACCACATGCTTATTCGGATCTGCAATTGCATCCCAGACCTTCCAGGTATCATCCCTTTCAACAATTGCTCCAGTCGGACACACCAATGCACATTGACCACAGTTAACGCATTGGGTTTCAATGAGAGATACACCTCCCTTTGGACGCACAATGGCTTCATAACCATTACCAAAAAGTTCAAGAGCATCGACACTCTGTAAAACCTTGCAAGCAGTTATGCATCGCTGGCAGATAATACATTTGTTTGGATTTCTCACTATGGAGGGAGATGAGTCATCGATCGGGATGTTCTTCTTTTCTCCCTGAGGTCTTATAGTCCGAATGTTAAGTTCTGCACACAGCGATTGAAGCTCACAAACTCCATTTTTGGGACAAACTGGACAGTCAAGATGGTGTTCACTTAACATCATTTCAAGATTGAGTTTTCTTGCAGCAATTACCTTTGGTGAATGTGTTTTTACAACCATGCCTTCTTCAACTGGAGTGTTACAAGCGCTTAAAAAATCCTTTCTTCCCTCTACTTCCACAACGCATACCCTACAGGCTCCCACATCGTGTTTGATGTTTTTTAACCCTACATGTTCAAGAAAACAAAGGGTAGGAATTTTTACCCCAACCTTCTCAGCAGCTTTTAGTATTGTGGTACCCTGTGGTACTGTTATGGTTTTTCCATCAATTGTTAGTTTTACCTCTCCCATATTTATCCTCCTAAAAGATTATTTAGCCATTATTTGTAGCCAGCCAGAATTGGCTGGAATGTTGTGAGCACAACTTCCTTTGATGTGTTCATTTATATCAGCACGGCAGTAATCAAGTGCATACTTTACTGCTCGTCCTGCCATTTTTCCAAGATCACATTTACTTGAAGCACCGATGTCATCTGAAAGAGCATAAAGAATGTTGATTTCATCTTCAGTGATTGAGGAGTCAAAGATTTTTCTTGTTAGTTCTTGCATTCTTTTTGTTCCAATTCTGCAAGGAATGCACTCAGCGCAGGAGTTCTCTTGAACGTATTTAAGGAAAAAATCTATTAAATCGGTCATACATTTTGGCTCTTCCCAGAAGAGCTTTCCTGCAGAGCCAACTGTGGCAATTACTCTTCCAAGATCCTGCCAGTCAAAGTCAGAAGGGGTTTTTAGAGAAAGGGGACCTAAGTTTTTAATGTTACTGATAAATTCATTTGCAACTTTAGAAAATTTTAATCCTTCACTTCCAGATATCCATTCAAGTCTGAATCTCTCCTGTGGAATTCCTAAAATCTCAAGAAAGCGCATTAAAAGATTAAATCTTCTGTTTGTATAGTAATTACCAGTTTTATAGTGACAGTCTCCAGGATGACAACCAGCAACTAAAACTCCGTCAGCACCAGAAAAAAAAGCTTTCAGGACAAATTCAGGCTCCACTCGACCTGAACAGGGAACTCTTATTGGATAAAGTTGTGGGGGATAGGAATATCTAAGAGAACCTGCCAAGTCAGCACCGGCGTAACTACACCAATTACACAAAAATGCAATAATCTTAGGCTCAAAGCCCTGATCCATAGCAAAACCTCCTAAAAATTTTTTTATTTTGCTTTCTTAGCTTTTAGCCAGCCTTCGGGCAGGCAGGTTCGGAAGATTTCTTAGGGCTTCAGCCCTTGAGGCCTTCTCGGCGGATTAAATGAATTGATAATCACTATTAAAGTGTTAATAAAAGATAGCACAAAAAAATTTTTTTGTCAATATCCCGCCTTTCCCCAAAAATAATCTATTTGAAAAAGGATTGTTTCCTCACAATTGACAAAAAAGGCAATCATCCTGTAAATCCCCTTATTCACGAATTAACTTCCCTACAGGAGGTTTCCAGGATGATTGCCGTAATGCCAAAAAGAAAATACAACATGAATAACGGATAGGCAATCATTAACGAAAATGCAAAAAAATATCAGAAGTCAGCAAAGAAGATTAAATCCAAGCTTCTTGAAGAACTTAAGCCTGCACTACATATGAACAGACAGTATCTTGCCTCCTTGTTAAGAAACAGCGGAAAGATGATACCCGACTTCATCAATTTGGGGTGTATTTTATTCAAAAAAACTGAATATTTCAGAGACTCATCTTTTCCTTTCCCACCTAATGTAGTCTAATGTCTTTTACTCCTCTTAAAGCCAATTTATCTCTTGCTTCGTTTACTAATATCAAAAATCTTTACCTGTAAAACTTGAATCAAATAAAAGAAAGTGTCACTGCGAGGGACTCGATGCCCCGAAGGGGTCTCTACGTAAGGCGAGCGGTTTGGAGATTGCTTCGTCGCTTACGCTCCTCGCAATGACAGAAAAGTGTGTCACTGCGAGGGGCTCGATGTCCGAAGGGGTCTCTAAGTAAAGCCTACGAAGAGGCAAAGACGAGATCTCTTCACTTCGCTTGCAATGACAACCTTTTTTTGTCACTGCGAGGCCACGAAGTGGCCGTGGCAGTCTCAAAGACCAATGGAATGAGATCCCTTCGTCACTGGCGCTCCTCGCAATGTCAGAAAGGGAGGAGGTTCTAATTGCAAGAAAAGAGCCGAACGTAGGGAGATGATCAGATTTACAAATAAGTAAAAGAGAGAAAGGGATAAATACAGTTAGAGAGAAATCGGGCAGTTTAAAAATATCTGAGAGAACACGTAGACTAATCCTTAGATGATAACTCATTGATTTACAGTGGCTTTTAAGTTCCTAGTGATGAAGTTGGGTTATATACCATACCAAATTTGATACTTTTATGAAAATAAGAATACCGATGGAAGATTATGGAAACTTTTGGAGAGTTGTTTTTCTAAAAATACTTGAAAAATAGGAAAAATTTATCAATATAAAAAGCTATATAATTACTATAAAAATAAAAATGGCGGCGAAGGGATTCGAACCCCTGACACGACGGATATGAGCCGTCTGCTCTGACCAACTGAGCTACGCCGCCGAATATTAATAATATAGCAAAATATTTCTTTCTATGGCAAATGTTATAAATGCTTAAGTCTGCATGGAACGGTTAGGCCTCTCAAAGTAGAATCCATCTATCATTGTTCAGGCTGGAATTTTTGATATTCTAAGATTATAATAAATGAGAACTGATTGACTTTTTCATAATTTTCGTGATAATTTTAAATGTATGTTAGCACTTATTAGGGGAGAGTGCTAAAATGGGAAATGTAAATCTTGATGAAAGAACAAAAAAAGTATTATATGCAGTTGTAGAGTCTTACATTGAAAAGCCCGAGCCTGTAGGTTCAAGGTATATTATGAAAAAGTATGGCTTTGATGTATGCTCTGCGACCATAAGAAACATAATGTCCGATTTAGAGGACGAAGGATTTCTCTATCAGCCTCATACATCTGCAGGAAGGCTACCAACTGATAAAGCATACAGGTTCTATGTGGACTATATATTTGAACAGTGCCTAAAAAATCAATCTGAAGAGATAAAAAAATACATTGAAAGCCTAACAAAAAAGCTCAGAAAATTAAGAAATAATATGAACTCTCTATTTCTTGAAACTACCAATAGTTTGTCAAGTGTTACAAGATATCTTGGATTAGCTCTTTTGCCAGAAACTGATAAAACAGCGCTCCATAGAGTTGATTTTATTAAATTCAAGGAAGATTATGTAATTGCAGTTGTTGTAAACGATAAGGGTATTGTAAAAAACAAAATTATAAAAGCTTATCCAGAGATAACTCAGCAGGAATTAAATAAGCTTGCTGAATTTTTAAACGAAACCTATCAGGGAAAGGCTATTGATGAAATTCGTGAAGATCTTTTTATCAGGCTAAAAAGAGAAAAATTATTTTGGGATAAACTAATTGAGAAAATTTTAAAAATATGCCAGCAAGCGCTCTATTTTACGAGGGAAAATGTATACATTTCCGGCTTTTATAATATAATGCATCTTCCTGACTTTTCATCTGACATAGAAAAATTGCGAGAAATTGCTAAAACAATTCAGGACAGACACCTTTTGATTAAACTCTTCGATAGTATTTCTGAAGAAGAAGAGATAAAGATTATAATAGGAGAAGAAAATCCTATGGAGGAATTTAGAAATTTAAGCATAATAGCCTCTCCTTATAGGGAAAAGAATAAACCTTTAGGACTCATCGCACTGGTTGGACCAAAAAGGATGGATTATACCAAAGCTATTATGTTTGTGAGAGAATTTGCGAATCTTTTAACTAACACACTATCCAAATAGGAGGGCTATATGGAAGAGAAAAAAGAGGAAGTTTTGGATAAAGAAAAGGAAGAGCTAAAATATGAAGGCGCAGCTCTTGAAGACAAGCCAAGAGATGTGAGTGAAAGCCTTCAGAGAGAACTTGCGGAGCATAAGGAAAAATATCTTAGACTATATGCCGAATTTGAAAACTACAAAAAAATGGTTAATAGAGAAAAGGAAGAGCTTATCAACTTCGCAAATGAGAGGCTAATAAAGGATTTGTTGCCTGTTATTGATAACCTAGAGCTTGCGATTAAACATGCCTCTGGACAGGATAGTTCAAAATGGGTTGAGAGTATGAAAATCGGAGTAGAGAATACTCTCAAGGAATTTTTCCGTATCTTAGAGAAATACGGTGTAAAACGTATTGATTCAGTTGGGGAGGTTTTCAATCCTGAAATTCATCATGCTGTTACAACAGTTGAGGTAGAGGACAAAGAGGAGAATATAGTTGTAGAGGAATTAAGAAGCGGATATTTTTATAAAGACAAGCTCCTTAGAGAACCTCTGGTTGCGGTATCCAAAAAAACAAAACCCTCGGAAGAGGGTCACACACACCCCTCGGGTGTTGACATTCAAAATAATTAAGGAGGATTAATTACTATGGGAAAAGCTATAGGAATAGACCTTGGTACTACCAATTCAGTTGTTGCAGTGGTAGTAGGTGGTGAGCCTGTTGTAATACCCAATCAGGAAGGTCAGAGAACCACACCTTCAGTTGTTGCTTTTACTGACAAAGGAGAAAGACTTGTTGGTCAGGTTGCTAAAAGACAGGCAATAACAAACCCTGAGAATACAATCTTTTCAATAAAAAGACTGATGGGAAGAAAATACAACTCAGGAGAGGTTCAAGAAGCAAAGAAAAGACTTCCATACAAGATTGTTGAGGCTCCAAACGGAGATGCACATGTGGAGATAATGGGCAAAAGATACTCTCCGCCAGAGATTTCTGCAATGATTCTTCAAAAATTGAAACAGGCAGCTGAGGACTATCTAGGAGAGCCTGTAACAGAGGCTGTTATCACAGTGCCTGCATATTTCGATGACAGTCAGAGACAAGCCACTAAAGATGCAGGAAGGATCGCAGGTCTCAATGTTTTAAGGATTATCAATGAGCCCACTGCAGCAGCTCTTGCTTACGGATTGGATAAGAAAAAAGAAGAAAAGATTGCCGTTTATGACCTAGGTGGTGGTACCTTTGATATTTCCATTCTTGAGATAGGCGAAGGAGTTATTGAAGTTAAGGCGACCAACGGAGATACTTATCTTGGTGGAGATGATTTTGACATTAGGGTAATGGACTGGTTAATAGAAGAGTTTAAGAAACAAGAGGGAATAGACTTAAGAAAAGACAGAATGGCATTGCAAAGACTTAAAGAAGCTGCAGAGAGAGCAAAAATTGAACTTAGCTCAGCTACAGAAACAGAGATTAATCTTCCCTTTATAACCGCAGATGCTTCAGGACCAAAGCATTTGCTTATGAAACTTAGCAGAGCAAAACTCGAACAGTTAGTTGATGATTTAATAGAAAAAAGCCTTGAACCATGTAAGATGGCTCTTTCTGATGCAGGACTTTCTACATCTCAAATTGACGAGGTAATCCTTGTTGGAGGACAGACCCGCACTCCAAAGGTTCAGAAGGTTGTGCAGGATTTCTTTGGAAAGGAACCACACAAAGGTGTTAATCCTGATGAAGTAGTTGCTATTGGAGCAGCAATTCAGGCAGCCATTTTAAAAGGAGAGGTAAAGGAGGTATTGCTTCTTGATGTAACTCCTCTTTCTCTTGGAATTGAAACCCTCGGAGGCGTTTTTACAAAAATTATCGAGAGAAATACCACAATCCCAACCAAAAAATCGCAAATATTTACCACAGCAGCGGACAATCAGACAGCAGTTACAATAAAAGTATTTCAGGGCGAGAGAGAAATGGCTGCAGATAATAAGCTCTTAGGAGTATTTGAACTTGTTGGAATTCCACCAGCTCCAAGAGGTATTCCTCAAATAGAGGTTACCTTTGATATTGATGCAAACGGAATTCTTCATGTTTCTGCAAAGGACCTTGCAACTGGTAAAGAGCAATCAATTAGAATAACTGCTTCAAGTGGGCTTAGCGAAGAAGAGATAAAGAAAATGATTAGAGAAGCTGAGGCTCATGCAGAAGAAGACAGAAGGAAAAAACAGCTTGCAGAGGCAAGAAATGATGCAGATAATATGATTTATACCGTTGAAAAAACCCTGAGAGACATGGGAGACAAAATTACAGAAGATGAGAAAAAGAAAATCGAAGAAGCAATTGAAAAATGTCGTAGAGTAAAAGACACGAGCAATGATGTGAATGAAATAAAAACTGCTATTGAAGAGTTAGCAAGAGCCTCTCATCGAATAGCTGAAGAGCTTTACAAAAAGGCTGGAGCATCTCAACAACAGGGTGATTCCGCTTCAAAGGCGAAAAAAGAGGATGATGTAATCGAAGCTGAGGTAGAGGATAAAGATAATAAATGAAAGACTACTACAGTATCTTAGGAGTTAGCCGGGACGCCTCTCAGGAGGAAATTAAGAAGGCGTTCCGGCGCCTTGCAAGACAGTACCATCCTGACCTAAATCCAGGCAACAGAGAAGCAGAAGAAAAGTTTAAAGAGATCAATGAGGCCTATTCTTGTCTTGGTGATCCTCAAAAAAGAGCTAATTACGATAGATTTGGCAACGCAGAAGGTCCAATGGGAAATGGATTTGGTTTTGAGACTCACACCACATTCACTGACCTATTTGAGGATATATTCGAGGGTTTTTTTGGAAATTTTGGTTTCAAGAAAAACAGACCCACCCGTGGTGCTGACTTAAGATATGATCTTACAATTACCCTTGAAGAAGCAGCATTTGGAACAGAGAAGGAGATAAAATTTCCTCGCTGGCAGGAATGCACAAACTGTAATGGTAGCGGAGTAAAGCCTGGTAGCGCACCATTTACATGTTCTTCCTGTGGAGGAAGTGGTTATATTAGATATAATCAAGGATTTTTCTCTGTATCAAAGACCTGCAATAAATGTGGTGGCACAGGAAAAATAATCAAAGACCCCTGCTCTGAATGTTCTGGAATGGGCAAAATAAGGGTGGAACAAAGTCTCACTATTAAAATTCCTCCAGGCGTTGACACAGGAACAAAGTTGAAAGTAACAGGAGAAGGCGAATTAGGTCAATTCGGTGGACCAAGAGGAGACCTTTACATCTACATTGAAGTTAAAGAACATAATTTCTTCAAGAGAGATGGAATTAATCTCCATTGCTCCATTCCTATCTCCTTTGTAAAGGCAGTTTTTGGAGGTGAAGTTGAAGTTCCTACCCTTGATGGAAGTGAGAAGCTTGTAATTCCTCCAAGCACACCTTCTGGAAGAGTTTTTAAATTAAAAGGAAAGGGACTTCCACGAGTAGGAAGCTCACACAGGGGTGATCAGATAGTAAGTGTATTTATAGATGTTCCAAAGAAGCTTAATGAAAGACAAAGAGAGCTTTTAGAGGAGTTTGCTAAAGTTTCTGGCGAAGAAATAAAGAAAAGCTCAAAAGGATTTAAGGATAAGCTCAAAGATATTTTTTCGATGTAGGAGGTTACATCATGAAAAAAAACTTTTTGAATACTATATATATTCCTCTTTCTGGAATTCTTCTTTTATTTGTTTTATTAATATCCTGCCAAAGGGAGCCTGCAAAAACGGAGAAAAAAGAGACTTTGCCCCCCAAGATTTATGCCACCATTTTTCCTATAGAGCATTTTACCAAACAGCTTTTACCCGATGTGGAAATTGAATCACTTCTTCCATCTGGAACGGATCCTCATCATTTCGAACCATCTTTAAAAGATATTCAAAAACTTTATACGGCAGATATGATAATTTACTTAGGTAATACAGATGTTGACCGATGGCTTGATAAAATAAGGGATGAGATTGTAAAAAAAAATGTTAAGGTAGTGAGGCTTCAAGATAGCATTTCCTTTTCAAACTACACGAATTCAAAAGAAGTGGACCCCCATATATGGCTTGATCCACTTATATCGCTTAAGATAATAGAGGCCATTAAGGATAAGCTCATAGAGCTCTCTCCTCAAAAAAAAGATTTAATCGAAAAGAACTTCCTCACCTTTGCGCAGGAGATAAAAAAACTCGACAACCTCTACAGCCAATCCCTCTCGAAGTGCGCACTAAAGAAAGTAGTGTCCACCCATGAATTTTTGAACTATTTAGGAAGGCGTTACGGTTTTGAACCCTATTTTATTGTTCATGAACCTGATGAGGAGCCCTCTCCAAAAAAGATAAAAAAACTTAAGGATTTGATGAATAAAAACTCTATCCAATATATACTTACCGAAAACGAAGGAGACAAAATAGCGAAATCTATTGCTCAGGAGACAAATGCAAAAATCCTTAGTTTCAATACCTTTCATCAAAAAACTGATAAGAGTTACATCAAAGTCATGGAGGACAATCTAAAGGCTTTGACTTTAGCTTTGAAGTGTGAAAACTGAAATGGAATATGAAAAACTTACTATTATACCTTCCAGAAAAGGTGGATTAATCGACATCTCGAGTGTTTCATACAGGCTTGGTGAAATCTCAGTTCTTGAAGATATCAATCTTGAAATAAAGGAAGGATGTTACCTTGGAATAGTTGGTCCAAATGGAGCAGGCAAAACAACCCTTCTTAGATTAATTCTTGGTGTGATAAAACCAACCTCTGGCGAGATCTCTATCTGCGGTGAGCCGCCAGAAACTTATCTTAAAAAAGAACCTATCGGATATTTACCTCAAAGAATATCCCAAAGCATATTTGAAATGCCAATAACTGTTGAAGAACTTGTTTTGAGCGGAATGAGAAAAGTTAGGAGAGATAATCTTGAATGGGCTTTAGAACTTTTTAAGATATCCTCACTCAGAAAGCGTTTGTTTAGGGAGCTTTCGGGTGGTCAGAAACAGAAAGCCATTCTTGCAAGAGCCATAGCAATGAAACCAAAAATTCTCCTCTTAGACGAACCAACAACTGGCATTGATCCGAATGCAAGAGATGATCTATTGGACATTCTTGAAATACTTAACAGAGATTTTGGCATATCCA
Organism: uncultured Nitrospiraceae bacterium; assembly: GCA_937139565.1. Taxonomy (GTDB): domain Bacteria; phylum Nitrospirota; class Thermodesulfovibrionia; order Thermodesulfovibrionales; family Thermodesulfovibrionaceae; genus Thermodesulfovibrio. The sequence continues at coordinate 20,021 of CAKZQH010000040.1, forward strand.
TTTTAGTTGTTACCCATGACATAGCTACATTTGCTCATGAATCTAAGTGCATTCTTTGTCTCAATAAAAAAATGGTTTGTCTTGGAGAGCCACAAAAAATACTAAAAGACGAATACATGAAAATCTTATATCCTGAGCGAGCGGTTATTCATCATAGGCTATGATAGAAATATTTGAATTAAATATTATAAAAAGAGCTTTTTTAGTGATTTGTCTGAGTGCACCCATTGTTCCTCTCTTTGGAATTTTTTTGCTCCTGCGAAGATATGCCTTTTTTGCTGACACTCTTGCTCATGTTGGCTTACTTGCCATGGCTTTGAGTCTTTTGCTTAATATCAACTCCCTTGTGGCACTCATTATTTTAAGCATTCTCATATCTGTAAGCGTCGAGAAGCTTCGTTCTTATGGTAAGTTGCCTGCAGAGGGTTCCCTTTCATTTTTTCTTTATGCAGGTGTTGCACTCTCTGTGCTTCTCTTAAGCCTGTCTTCTAAAACTTCCTCAGTTATGGGCATACTTTTTGGAAGTTTATCTACAGTAACAGTCGATGATCTCTATCTTATTGCCGCGGGCACAGTATTTTGCGCTTTTTTTCTGATCAAGTACTATCGGCAAATGCTCAACCTTTGTATTGATGAAGAGTTAGCCCATGCTTCGGGCATCAACATCCCTGCGTTAAAGCTAATATTTGCTGTAGCAGTTGCCCTATCAATCTCTGTTTCAATAAAAACAATGGGAGCTCTTCTCATTGGTTCGCTAATGATAATTCCTCCTCTAAGTGCCATGTATGTGACTAAAAGTCTTAAAGCCACCGCTGTTTTATCAGTGATCTATGCATTAATAGCAGGTTTTTTTGGAATCCTGTTTTCCTTTTACACTAATGTACCTTTAGGAGCAGCCATATCTGCCATCCTAATTGGAATCTTCGTAATATCTTTCTCAGTAGGATTAATATCCAAATCCAAATAAATCAAAGAGTTGAAAAGGAATTGTAAGACATGTCATGATATCAATCCTGGGTTAAAAAAACAACTTCATTAAAATAAACTTAAAAATCTTTGTAAATCAATGAGTTATTATCTATTTCCAAAGATTTTAAACTTTCTTGTATAACCCAACTTCATCACAAGGAACTTAAAAACCACTGTAAATTAATGAGTTATCATCTAAAGATTAGTCTACAT
>CAKZQH010000041.1 GCA_937139565.1 uncultured Nitrospiraceae bacterium
CTGCTATCAAAGCGAAAGCATATGAACTTTTACAACTCTTTAATATGAGGTTTTACAATGAGACACAATATTCTTGAAAAGTGCCAGAGTTGGATCAGCTACAACTACTATTTTGCCCTTCCTACATATCACCTTTCTGCTGTTCCTTAATAGTGAGGCAATATATTGCCTGTTAATGTGTAGTATCTTTGTTAGTTCTTCAAGAAGCTTGGATTTAATCTTCTTTGCTGACTTCTGATATTTCTTTGCATTTTTATTGATGATTGCCTTTTTTGTCAATTATGAGGAAACAATACTTTTTCGAAGAGATTATTTTTGAGGAAAGGCGGTTTGATGAAAATGAAAAAATTTTTTATTATATAATTGAAAATGAACGTCTGAATTTCAGGCGGCTGAAAATTTAAAAAAGTGGAGGTTTTTTGTGTTTCAAAACATAACTATAGGTAAAAAGCTTGCTATTGGTTTTGGTATTGTGCTTTTTTTACTTATAATAAGTTCGGCTTACACTATTTTTTCGATAATTTTGAATCAAAAAAAAATCCGAGATCTCGATGAAAGATATGATCACATTCTTTATGCAGTAGAAATCCAAAGAGAGGTAAATAGCATCAATTTAAAAGCTCAAAAGATACTTCTTCTAAATGATATATCTCAGAGAAAGGAAATAATGAAGGAAATAGAGGAACACAGGAAATTTTACAGAAAAAGAATGGAAGAACTTGAGAAAGCTTCTAAGCTTGATGAAGTAGAAAAACAGAAAATTAAAAATCTCATAAATGCATCAAATGAGACCAGAGATGCGAATAATAAGTCTCTTGAGTTGGCCCTTGCAGGTAAGACTCAGGAAGCTATTGAGCTTTATCTGAAAGAGGTTGAAGCAAAAGCAGGTAACAGAGAGAAAGCTTTAAATGAATTACTGAAACATTATTATGATTCAGCAAATTATAAAATTGATGATATTAACAAATCTTCCAAATACGAGATTTTATTTTCAGTAGTTATAGCCATTTTAAGTATTGCTACTGGTGTGCTTTTTAGTATATCAATCACCCGTTCAGTGAAAAAACCTGTAAAGGAGCTACAGAGAGTTCTTGAAAGGGTCTCAAAGGGAGACATCTCAGTAGAGGTAAAAGTGGAAAGTAAGGATGAGCTCGGGATGATAGGAGAATCCTTAAAAACAGCTCTTGTAAGCATAAAGAATTTGATAACCGAATCCCGCACCATAGCAAGCTCACTTGCCTCCTCTTCAGAGCAGTTAAGTGCAACCACAGAGGAGATATCAAGGAACCTGAAGAGCCAGACAGAGAGAGCCTCTCAGATAGCCACCTCTGCAGAAGAGATGAGCCAGACAGTAGTTGACATAGCAAA
>CAKZQH010000042.1 GCA_937139565.1 uncultured Nitrospiraceae bacterium
ACATTACCTTTGCTATCAAGAGCTGTGGCAGAGAAGGAATCTTTGGAGACATCAATACCGACAAACAGATTACTCATAATAAAACCTCCATAAAAACGTATTCAAACAAGGCAGGGGAAGCCTCCAGGCCAATCCTCCATGATGACAAGGATTCAAAGACCCAATCAACCTATGATGGCTATGGGAGTGAGAGTTCAGACTCCCGTAAGGGTTCATTGATCCAGGTGAAAGTGAGTTCTCCTGCCTGTCCAACTTTAACGGGTAAAACCCGCTTATATAGGCTTTATAACATAAATTCTTAGTAGGAGGGTTCATATAAAGTCTCACAGCATCACATAATGAGTCCGCTAAAGGCTGATATGAAGGCATGCTTGCAATGTCACAGTCAGACACCTGAATGGCTAAAAAATCAAGTAATTGCTATCCAAGATAGAACCATTTCACTAATTAATCGGGCTGGGTGGCAGGTGGCAGTTACAACAAAGCTCTTTGAAATAGCCAACAAAGCTGCTGAAGAGGGTAAGAAGATTGATCAGAAAATCTACGAAAAGGCTAAGGATTTTTATCTTGAAGCAATTTACAGGTTAATCTTTATAGTAGCTGAAAACTCTGTTGGTTTCCACAATCCAACTGAAGCCATGAGAATTCTTGCAGACTCCTCTGCTTTTGCATCTAAAGCTGAAGCACTTCTTAGAACAGCCCTTCAGCAGGCAGGTGTAACATTGCCTGTTAATGTGGAGGAGGAGATTAAAAAAGAACTTCCTAAATATCAGAATAATCGAGGACAAAAGAAGCTAATAGCAAAACCCGAGCAAGAATTTAAAGATCCCTTCGGTGTCCAGGCCTATATATCCAAATGAGAAAAAAAGCGGCTTCCCAATCTGGAAGCCACTCAACCTAATCAAACTTTAACTTAAAAGGTCAAATCTGTCCAAATTCATGACCTTGTTCCAAGCTGAAACAAAGTCACGGATAAACTTCTCCTTGGCATCATCGCTTCCATAAACCTCTACAATTGCCCTCAATTGTGCATTGTGTCCGAAGATAAGATCAACACGACTTGCTCTCCAACGAAGTTCTCCGGTTCTTCTGTCATATCCCTCATAGTACATTCCATCCTCTGATGCTCTCTTCCACTCCACCGACATGTTAAGAAGATTTACAAAAAAATCATTAGTGAGAGTTTCAGGTTTTTGAGTAAATACACCGTATGGAGTTTTACCGTGGTTAGCATTCAACACCCTCATTCCACCAACTAAAACTGTCATCTCCGATACTGTAAGGGCGAGCAGGTGAGCTTTATCAACTAAAAGGTCTTCGGGACTAAAGGGTAGTCCTGCCTTTGCATAATTTCTGAATCCATCGGCATAGGGCTCGAGCCATGCAAAATTTTCTATATCTGTCATCTCCTGAGTGGCATCAACCCTTCCAGGAGTAAAGGGAACCTCAATTTCAAAACCAGCCCTTCTTGCTGCCTCTTCCACTGCTGCACAACCTCCAAGAACTATTAGGTCTGCCATGGATACCTTTTTAACTCCTGAGGCTTTTTCACTAAACTCCCTTTGAATATTTTCAAGAACAGAAAGAACCCTTGAAAGTTGCTCAGGCATGTTAACTTCCCAGCTCTTCTGTGGCTCAAGTCTAATACGACCTCCATTAGCACCTCCGCGAAAATCCGAGCATCTGAACGTGGAGGCAGAACTCCAGGCAGTATAGACCAGCTCTGATATAGTAAGTCCAGAGGCAAGTATTATTTTCTTTAATTCCCTTATATCATTAACATCAATCAACTCAAAATCCCTTGGTGGGATGGGATCCTGCCAAAGGAACTCCTCATCAGGAACCTCTGGTCCAATATATCGGCTTTTTGGTCCCATATCACGATGGGTGAGCTTAAACCATGCCTTTGCAAAGGCATCTGCAAACTCCTCGGGATTTTCAAGAAAATGACGGCAGATCTTCTCATATATGGGATCCATCCTTAAAGCAAGGTCAGTAGTAAGCATTATGGGAGCATGATGCTTGTTTGGATCATGGGCATCAGGAACAGCTCCTTCACCTGCTCCACCTTTTGGCTTCCACTGATATGCTCCAGCAGGACTCTTTGTAAGCTCCCACTCATATTTAAATAGGGTTTCAAGATAGGACATGTCCCAGCTTATTGGTGTAGGAGTCCATGCTCCTTCAAGTCCGCTTGTATAAGTATCAGCACCCTTTCCTGTTCCATAGGTGTTCTTCCATCCTAAACCTTGTTCTTCAATGGGTGCTGCCTCTGGTTCAGGTCCCACATAAGAAGCTGGGCAGGCACCATGACATTTTCCAAAGGTATGTCCTCCAGCTATTAGTGCAACGGTTTCATAGTCGTTCATTCCCATCCTTCTGAATATTTCACGGATATCCTTGGCAGATGCAAGAGGATCTGGATTGCCAAAAGGTCCTTCTGGATTGACATAGATTAATCCCATCTGTACAGCTGCAAGGGGATGTTCGAGTTCTTTTTCTTTATATCTTTCCTCTCCACCAAGCATTATCTCTTCACGACCCCAATATACATCCTCTGGAGGCTCCCATATGTCTTCCCTTCCTCCACTGAATCCAAAAGTTTTAAACCCCATTGATTCCATAGCCACATTTCCAGCAAGTATCATCAAATCAGCCCAAGAGATTCTCTTTCCATACTTCTTCTTTATTGGCCATAGAAGTCTTCTCGCTTTATCGAGACTAACATTATCGGGCCAGCTGCTGCGGGGTGGAAAACGCATAGCACCTGTGTTTGCTCCCCCTCTACCGTCAAGGGATCGGTAACTACCTGCACTATGCCAGGCCAGACGAATAAAAAGACCTCCGTAGTGACCATAGTCAGCAGGCCACCAATCCTCTGATTTTGTCATAAGCTCCTGAAGGTCTCTCTTTAAGGCCCAGTAGTCAAGCTTTTTAAACTCTTCTCGATAGTTAAAATCCTCACCCATTGGATTTGTTTTATTTGAGTGCTGACTCAGAATATTAAGCCTTAATAGGTTTGGCCACCATTCGTATATTGACTTACCCTTTTTAAAATCCTTCATTGTAGGACTTCCTCTTTCCTTTTGTTGCGCATCAGTTGACATCTTTACACCTCTCTTAAAATAATTTTTATTTAATTATATATTTTATATTTTTATATGTCAACATTAAAAACATAGTATCAAATAATTGTGTCTGATCATAAGATAACCTCACTGTTAACATTCTCTCCTATGCAAGATTTCTCCTCAAGATATCTCTGAAAATAATACTCCCAGTTCTTTAGCTCTCTACTCAAAAATCACTCATTCTGATACTCCAATAACTTATCCTTCTACGAAGAGACTACAATAAGTCTTTTCAGCAATGGTGATCTTGATGAAATGCTAAATACGTGCTTAAAAGTCGAAAATATTATTAACCTTATCAAACAATTAATAAGCACAGCAAAAGAGGAAAGACAGCACAGTAGCAGCATTCAAAACTAATCTTATAGACGAACTGGTCTATTCTTGTGCTTGTGATCTGCTCCCAGTTTTTCACAACAACATAAATACGAATTAATCTCAATCGGAGATGAAAGCTATAAAACAAAGTTCAATTTTAAAGAATCATGCAGATACTCTCTTGAGATAGGCTTCCAGATAATTCCAAAAATGAGATTAGTCGAGAGTTTTATCTCGAGAGAGATATCTTCAACAAGTGGAAACGGAAATTCAAAGGTATGTCCTCAGATGATTCTAAAAGGCTTAAAGTCTTTAAGGTTGATGACAACCATCTTCATAACCTCCGAAAAGATGAATTTAGATTTTGGATCGGAAGATTTACAAGATGATTGTCTTTTTTGTCAATTGTGAGGAAACAATCTTTTTTCGAAGAGATTATTTTTGAAGAAAGGCGTTAGATTGCCAAAACAGATAAATTTAAGTATAATAATCATAGTCGGAACCAATCTCAAATGTAAGTCGCAAAAAAATCAAAAGACATGTTAAATAATACGGTATCAGAAACAGTATCGAATAGTATGCCTAATCAAAAAATCCAGTCTGTAACAATGCAAACAAGCAAAAGGATTATTTCAGTAATAGGAAGAGATTTTAGACTTAATGATAATCCTTTCTTTGAAGGATGGAAAGAACACGAGATAATTCCTGTTTTTATATTAGACCCATTCAATCAAGAGGAACATGGAAGTAATCTTAAAAGTCTTTTTTTTGAATATGTGCTCGATTTTAAGAGAAAACTTGAAGAAAAAAATTCTCACTTATATATTGTCAAGTTAGATGATTTTGAGTCCTTTCTTCTTAAGTCAAAAGCAGATGCAGTTAGATACTCCTTTGATGGAGAACCAAATACATTAAAGAGAGGACATCTAATAGAGAATATATGTAAAAGAAACTTCGTAAAATTTATATCCCTTTGGAACTTTCTAATAAAGCCCGAAAAGGGAAGCTTTCGTCATAGATTTAACGATTTTTACACAAGAGTTTTTAAACCATCTATGGAATCCGATAGGATTAAGACCATTGATCCTCCGATTTTTCTAAAAACTCCAAAGATAGAACACCAAGATGAACCTCTGCCTTCTTATAACAAACGGCAAAATATAATTAAGCTTTGGTTTAAAGATGAAAAAAGCGTGCTGATGAGTTTTTCTGATTTTCTTAAAAAAAATCTATCCAGCTATCATATCAACCGAGACTTGCCAGCAGTTGATGGAACTTCAAAGCTTTCTCCATATCTTAGAATTGGTGTGGTATCCATAAGACAAATATATAAAATGGTAAAGGAGCACCCCCAGTCAGAACCCTTCCTAAGAGAGCTTGCATGGGCAGAGTTTTTCAGGGTTTGGTTGTCTCTACATCCCTTTGTTATTGAAAGGGAATTTAGAAAGGAGTGGATAGATTTCCCTTGGGAAAGAAATTTAGAGCTTTTTGAGAAATGGAAAAAGGGAGAAACAGGCTTTGACCTTGTGGATGCTGGCATGACTCAGCTAATGCAGGAAGGGTGGATTCATAACAGAGTTAGAATGGTTGTTGCAAGCTTTCTTACAAAGAATTTACTACTTGATTGGAGACTTGGGGAAAGATTTTTTTATGAAAATCTTGTTGATGCTGATCTTGCAGCTAATGTTGGCAACTGGCAGTGGATTGCGGGATGCGGTCTTGATGCAGCACCCTATTTCAGAATTTTTAATCCGGAATTACAGCTTAAAAAGTTTGATCCAAAGGGAAATTATGTATCAAAATATGTCAATGAAAAACATGCTAAAATAGTAGAGCTGGAAAGAAGTAGGCTTAATTTTTTAAGGATAGCAAAGGAATTTAGAGAGAGATGGAACTTGAGAAAAAAATAGCAATCCTTGCAGATGCAGCAAAATACGACAATTCCTGTAGCAGTAGCGGTAGCCGTCGTGAAACTCCAAAAGGTGGCATTGGACACGGTAGTTTAGGAGGTATTTGCCACAGCTGGTCTGCAGATGGCAGATGTGTATCCCTTTTAAAAATCCTACTTACAAATTATTGCAAATATGACTGCAAGTACTGCTATAATCGAAGATCAAACGACATCCGCAGAGCAATTTTTGAACCTAAAGAGATAGCCTACCTCACCTATGAATTCTATCGTAGGAACTACATAGAAGGTCTATTTTTAAGCTCAGGTATCTTTCGAAGTCCTGACTATACAATGGAGCTAATGATCGAATCTGCCTCAATTTTAAGAAAAAAGTATCTTTTTGGAGGATACATTCATCTTAAAATCATTCCTGGAGCCGCAGCTAGATTAATTAGAAAAGCCATAGAACTTGCGGATAGAGTAAGCTGTAACATCGAATTGCCATCAGAAAGAAGCCTTATGCTGCTTGCTCCTGACAAAAAACAAGCAGAGATTAACAACTCTCTGATAGAAGCATATAACTATAAGATGGAAAGAGAAAAACCTGTAAGCACATCAACTCAGCTAATAATAGGAGCTTCGCCGGAGAGTGATAAAAGTATCATTAAACTTGCTGAAAAGTTATATAGCAGAAAATTAATTAAAAGAGTCTATTACTCTGCATATATCCCGGTAAACAATGACGGAGTGCTGCCTCAGATTGAAAACCCCCCAATTCTTAGGGAGCACAGACTCTATCAGGCAGACTGGCTAATAAGATTCTATAGATTCTCTTCAGAGGAGCTCTTTGAGGAAAATGAAAATTTACCCGAAGACATGGATCCCAAGATGAGTTGGGCATTAAAAAATCCTCAATTCTTCCCTGTAGATATAATGCGTGCATCCTATGAGGAGTTAATAAGAGTGCCTGGCATTGGTCTAAAATCAGCCATGAAGATAATATCAGCAAGAAAATATGGAACATTAGATGAAAGAGGACTTTCTAAACTTGGCATATCTATTAAACGGGCTAAGGCTTTTATCACAATAAAAGGAAAAGTGCTAACTACTATTAGAGATAATGAAACGGAAACAATAGCGCTATCAAAACCTAAGCAGCTAAGCCTTTTAAGCCGATGAAAATAGCGGTCTATGATGGCTCTTTTGAGGGCTTTTTATGCATTGTTAATTTTAGTATTTTTGAAAATCTTTACTTTGATGGTATTATCAAATCAAACTCTTTTAACGTCCTATCTATTTTTAACACCTATGTGGAGATAGAAACCTCTCACAGTAAAGCTCAAGAAACATTTTCATATTTAAGAAGCCAAATACCTGAGGAACATTTATCAAAGCTTATGTTAGCTCTTCTTTGTGATGAAATGAATTTAGAGATAACTCTTTATAGAGTCATAATAAAAATTTTGAAAGAAAAATCTCTTATAGAAAACATCTTAGATGATGATGTTCTCAGATTAAATAAAGCTTTAAAAAATCTCTTCAACGAAAGACACAAATATTTGGGCTCTGTTAGATTTCAGAAAGTAGAGAAAGATCATTTACTGGCCATAATAGAGCCAAGAAACAACATACTGCCATTAATTGCTAAACATTTCGTAAAGAGATTCCCCAACGAATATTGGTGCATCTATGACAAAAAAAGAAGGCTCATTCTCTCAAAAAATGACAGAAATTGGGAAATATTTAAAGTTGAAGGTGAATTAAATCTAAATTTAAAAACAGATAGAGAAATATCTAATCTATGGAGACAGTTCTTTAAGAACATAGCCATAAAGAATAGAATAAACCCCAAAGCCCAAAAAAATAGACTACCGCTCAGATTCAGAACATACATGACAGAGTTCTTGGAGAATTTATGAGAAAATGGATAAACATATTTTTAACTTAGGAATTTTTTTGATAAAATATATAAAAACAAAGTGAGGTATTAAATGGAAGCGAAAGAAAAAGATAAAACAAAATACGTATGTGGAAGATGTGGTTATATTTATGATCCTGAAAAAGGAGATAAAAAGGGTAAAATCCCTCCGGGAATACCTTTTGAAGAACTAAATGAAGATTGGGTTTGTCCTCTATGTGGAGCCTCAAAAAAATGGTTTTCTCCTCAGTTAGGTGATTAATTTTTAAACTTGTTAAATCTTAGAGAAAAAATTTTCAATATGAATAAAATTATCCTAAAATCTTACGAAAATATAGAGTTGTATAAAAGATTTAAAGAAAGGCTTATAAATACTGTATTGGCAGAACTTCTATCCTACAAGGATATTAACAGAATGATAAACTATCATCCTTTTGAGCTAATAGAGTCTTTTGTAAAAAAGCATTCTATTCTTTTTGAGCATGGAATTGAAATTGGTTCATTTAATTCGTTGATGAAAAAATTAGCCTTATTGTATAGGATACATTTTAACATGGGAATTCCAAAGCAATTCTTTAAGTTAGAAATACTTGCATGGTCAAATTCGATTAAATCCTTGTTAGTGCAGTATCCATTGTCTAAAGAACTAATCTCCCTCTATGACTTTTTTTCTTTAAATTTCGATAACCTTCTTGAATCCGATGAGCTTTATAAGTCTTTTTATACTTCAGAAAACAATGAAGATTATTTGTCTCTTATTAGAAAATTAGCCTGTCATGAAGAAAATTTAGAGAATGCATTGCCAAAAAAGTCTAATGATAAGAATGTTTTCTCGGAACTATTTTTGCCCTCTCTGGAAAAGACAAAACATTTTTTTATAAAAGGACTTTTTGATGAACTTGAAGCTGTAAACTGTATCAGCGCTCTTTATAGTTTAGCTAAATCCTGTAATGATAAACCTTTATCAGCAGAACAAATAACGTCTATAATTACCTCTCCGCCTCAATTTGAACCTCTTGAATGCTTCTTTAATCATTATAGCTATATAGAGGCAAATCTTCTTGTGAGTTATATAAATTCGATAGAGCATAGAGCCACCTTTTTACCATTTGACGATATTTTTCAATTTACTCTTAAAAACTCGATAGAAAACATTTATATTATCAATTCAGATATTTTTAATCTCTCAAAAATAATAAAAATGGCCCATTTATTTAAAAATGAGAGTATATTGAGAAACTGTAAGCTTTTTATCTCTGGTCCTGATTTAAAAGAGGATATTTTACTACCTGAAAACTTAAAATATGTTCATCGAATAGCATCTTTTTAGGAGATAAAGAATGTTTAAAAATCTTTTCAAAAAGGAAGAAACTAGTTCAGTTGAAAAATTAGATACTGACATCTTAGGTTCTCTAATTAGAGAGAAACCAGATATCTTCAAAAAGGCTCTATATCAAAATGAGAGGATTGTCTTGATACTCACAGACATAACTTTAGAAATAAAATATGTAAACAATGGTTTTTTTTCTTTAACCAATTACTCTGAAAATCCAGTTGGAAAAAGTCTTAAAGATTTTGTTCCTAATTATATTAAAGTTTTACCAACACCTTCAAGTGACGAGCCCATAGATGTTTCAATTTATCTTCGCGATTTCAAAAACAAGATAGACCTTTGTTTTAGTGGGTCAGCTTTTAAAATCAATAACCATTTTTGCTTTATACTCGGGAAGAAATTCTTTAAGGCAGAGGAATTTTCAAAAAAAATAATCGAAACAAATAGAGAGATAAATGAATTAAAACAAAAAATTTCAGAACTTCAAACAAAACTTAAAGAATCTACATCAAAATATTTACATAAAGACTTACTTACCGATGTGTATAACAGAGTCTATTTAGAAGAACATTTACCAAAAGAGATTGAAAAATTTAAAAGATATAAAATTCCTTTATCTCTTTTACTAATAGACATAGATGACTTTAAATCAGTAAATATCAATTATGGTAGAACTGCAGGAGATAGAGTTTTAAAATCTTTTGCAAAGAATTTATTAGAAACCTTTAGAAATGTTGATTGGGTTGTTCGATATGAAGAAGATAAATTTATTATTGTTTTATCAAATACTATCTATGACGATTCATTGAAGGCACTTGAGAGAGTAAAGAAAAAAATCGAACGAACACTCTTTGAGAAAGCCTTTTCTTTGAGTATTCGTGCTGTTGCTGTTGAATGTAATGAGCTTGATGATTACGAGTCTCTTATTAATAGAGCATTTAGTCTTCTCAGAGAAAACAAAATGGAAGCTAAGTGAGGAATCTTCCTTTTATCAAAGCCACATCAGTTTGTCAAAATCATGATGAGGAACATGTACTCTGATGAATCCCGTATGAGGGAAACGATCGATTAATAAATCTCCTTTCCAAATTTCAATAAAAAATGAAATATCCATAGCTTCTCCCACCTTTATCATCTCAAAAGGTAACTCTATCTCAAGAATGTTGTCAAAGGCAAATGTGGAGATTTCTTCTTCTAATACCCATTTTTCATCTTTTTGAGAAAACAAAATAGCCTTTTGATCTTTTAAATTATCGGATATGACTTTATATTTTTGGGGTTCGAGAATATAAATACATATCTTTAATTCCTTTAATTCTTCGAACTCATTCATTTGTTCCCAAGGGTCTAACCTAAGAAAAAGACTTTCTCTATTAAATCCGTAGTAAAGATAACTAAAAATACTTTCCGAACGATGCATGCTTCCACCCATTCTTTTGATATTAAACTTTCCAGCCTCAAGCCATTCGAAATACCCTGTTATTCTTCCATCAATCTTAGGATAGATAAAGCCTTTTGGTTCCACTTCAGGTTTAATTTCTCTCATCATTTTACTTATAGGTACATATAAAAAATTTGGTGGCTCTTTTCCAATTTTTTGATAAACACTAATCAAGTGATGCCTGTATATTTCATCGAACACATCTTTTGTTTCTGTATAGTGTTCATCGCCATACCACCAATTCCAATCACTTCCCTCTGCGATATAAATATGCTCCCACACATGAGATAAATTTAAATGGGGATTTGCTTTTGTAAAATTTAACAAATCTTGCCTTACCTTGTAGAGATAATCCCACGAGAGATTATCCTCTTCATGGCCAATCCATATTGAAAAATTTGCATTTATCCAAGAACCAGGAAATATTTTCTTTAAATACCCTTTTTCTGCCTTCATTTCAAGATAATCAGAGAAAGTTACTGTTTTAATCTCTTTATCTCTTTTCAATGTATCATAGAGAGAACTTAAAAAATCGAAACCATCATTTTGATAATACTCCCAAGCATTTTCACCATCAAGTATTACTGAAACTATTGATTCATTTGGAGCCTTCTTAATCCGATTTATAAAATCAAACACTGCTTTTTCCGTTTGCCATCCTGAATAGACAAATCCGATGAGATCAGAGAGAATTCTGTCTCTAAAGAAAATATTTAAACCTTCAAAATTATATGGTTTATATAGCAATTCAGGATGCAAAAGATTATCTCCCTGCCTCATTCTGATTCCAAGGGATTTGCTCAATATTTCCTCATCAGTTGCAACCCACTTTAAGCCATACCTACCAATTAGTCTTAAAACATTTTCGCTAACAGAGCCTTCTGCCGGCCACATACCAATTGGGGTGAAACCAAACTTTTCTTTAAAATAATTTAAAGCATTTTCAA
>CAKZQH010000043.1 GCA_937139565.1 uncultured Nitrospiraceae bacterium
TGCCTTCAGGCAGTTGAAGGATTTAGTAGAGATAAGGCCGATATACCATTACAGGGACAGAAGAGTAAAGACGCACAGGCTGTGGATGGAGTTATTGAAGCAACAAAGGAAATAGGAGGTAATGTGGAGGAAGTAGCTCAGGTTGCTGTCGGCGGTGCAATAGAGACAGCAGGCGCAATAGGAAATACAGCTTTAAAGGCTGTTAAAGACATGCTTGTGGGTGTCGTTGAAGGAGTGAAAGAGATAGCTAGTGCTGCCCTTCCAAAGCCAAGGACTACCTCTCCAGATATCACACCACCATCTAATCCGGAAGTAACCGAAACTCCAGAAATTACAACAAGGAGCAGAGGAAGAAGGGGAGAATAGTGCAATTTGGTTAAAATAATACATGCGGCTATAAAAGGCAGGGCCCGATACAAGGTCAGAGGGCTTTATCGATCTGAGTCCCTCAAAAAACACATTGAATTCAGGCTAAGTGGGAAAGAGGGAATAATTAGTTTTACGATAAATGCGCTTACCGGTAATATTCTGGTATTTTTTAATTCAGATAAAGATGTTCAAACCATCGCCTCGGTTATAAAGGAAATTGTAATAGAACACAAAGAAATCGCCAGTCAACCACATTCTGACAGAAGCGAAGACATCTATATATCGGCTTCAAAAAAGCGTTTCAACAGAAACAAAGAATTAGATAACAGAAGAAAAGTAAGAAAGGCTATTATACATTCCGAGTATCAGATATCTAAGCCTTGGCATCTTATGAATGCAACAGATGTTATTGCTGAGTTGGAAACTTCAAAGGATTTAGGATTATCTTCAGAGATTGCAAAAGAGAGACTTAAAAAATATGGGCCAAATATACTTCCTGAGTCTGTTCCACGCTCTGGATTTAGTATATTTATTGACCAGTTCAAGTCCCTTCCTGTTGCACTATTAGCCATAGCAGCAGGTATTTCAATTCTCACTGGAGGTATTGCAGATGCTCTTGTGATAATGGGTGTTGTGGTAATCAATGCAGTCATAGGATACGCCACCGAGAGTCAAGCAGAGAAAACGATCCATTCACTAAAAAACCTTGTAAGACCATCAGCCCTGGTAATAAGGGATGGCAGCGTAAAGGAAATTGGCGCAGAGCAAGTGGTGCCAGGTGACATTCTTGTCCTTAGGCCTGGTAATTATGTGGCAGCAGATGCAAGGCTCATAGAGGCACACCACTTAAGTATCGATGAATCAGCGCTTACAGGAGAAAGTATGCCGGTGGTAAAAAGTCCTGAAGCACTTAATTATAGATTCGCAGAAAATCACAATAGTTTTTTTCAAACTCTCAAAATTCCGAACTTACTGACATTCCACTTGCTGACAGGGTAAATATGGTCTATATGGGAACTCTTGTTACAGGTGGACAGGGGCTTGCAGTAGTCGTTGGTACTGGAAGATTTACTGAGATAGGAAAAATTCAGACACTTGTAGGGATAGCAAAACCTCCAGAAACTCCGATGGAGCGACAGTTGAGTAGAATAGGAACCCAGCTAGTAATCTTAAGCGGTGCTGTATGTGGTGTTGTATTTTTAATAGGACTTATTCGTGGATACGGATTCCTGCAGATGCTCAAGACAGCTATATCGCTTGCTGTGGCTGCTGTACCTGAGGGTCTTCCAACTGTTGCAACCACAACTCTCGCCCTCGGTATAAGAAACATGCGTAAACACAATGTATTGATACGACATTTAGACGCTGTTGAGACACTCGGCTCGGTGCAGACTATTTGTCTTGATAAGACAGGGACAATTACGATGAACAGAATGGCTGTTGTTTCCATATTTACAGGGATGAGAAGAATATCCGCATCTAACGGGAACTTTTCACTTGAAAGCTTAGATGAAGGTATGGCGCTTTCATACAGTGGAAGAAGTTGTGTTAGCCCATATCAGTGTGATGAGCTTTTAAAGCTCATACATGTATCGGTATTATGTAATGAGAGCGAGGTTATAAGAGAAAAAGGCAGATATATTGTAAATGGCACTCCAACAGAGAATGCCCTTATTCATTTGGCATTAAGTTCTGGTGTTGATATATATGCACTCAGAGAGAGGTTCCCTCGTTTTAAAATATATCACCGTTCAGAAAACCGTAATTTTATGGTTACCCTTCATGGCATTAGAATTCATAGCAGCGAAAAATATCAAGGAAAGATTATTGCTATAAAAGGCAGTCCCAATGAAGTCTTGTCTATGTGTAGTTTGCATTTAAAGGATAACAATAAGATACCACTTACAGAGGATGACCGCTTGAACATAGAAATAGAGAATGAGCGTATGGCTGGCAGTGCACTTCGTGTGTTAGGAGTAGCCTATGCTTTTATAGATGAGGAAATAGGTTCTGAAGTTAAAAGTTCGGAGTTTGGTGTTGATCTACCAGCGTATATTTTAAACTCTGAACTCATCTGGCTTGGGCTTGTAGGTATAGCAGATCCCATAAGACCTGGCGTGAAAGAATTGATAGGAAGATTTCATACGGCAGGTATAGATACTATTATGATTACAGGAGACCAGAGCCCAACTGCGTATGCAATAGGCAAAGAGCTTCATCTGAGCAAGGGAGAACAGCTTGAGATACTGGATTCATCCCATCTGACAAGCTTAGATCCTGATTTAATGAGGGCAATGTGCAAAAGGGTACATGTATTTTCAAGGGTGAGTCCTGCCCATAAACTCCAAATAGTTCAGGCTCTCCAGAGTGCTGGAAAGATAGTTGCCATGACAGGTGATGGCATAAATGACGGCCCTGCATTAAAGGCAGCAGATATAGGTATTGCAATGGGCCACACAGGGACTGATGTTGCCCGTGAGGTTGCAGATGTGATACTTGAGGATGACAACATGGAGACAATGATTATCGCCATAAGCCAAGGAAGGACAATTTATAACAATATCAGAAAATCCATCCATTTCCTTCTCTCCACAAATCTGAGCGAGATAATGGTCATGTTTATGGCAATTGCTGGAGGTCTTGGCCAGCCGCTCAGTGCTATGCAGCTTTTATGGATTAATCTCATGTCGGATATAGCACCGGGCCTTGCCCTTGCTCTTGAGCCTCCAGAACCGGATGTATTGAGTCGTCCTCCACGGAGTCCCGACGATCCCATAATTAAATCATCAGATTTTAAGAGAATATCATTTGAGTCTGCTATGCTTGCTGTTGGTGCATTAGGTGCTTATGGTTATGGAATCATGAGATATGGTATGGGACAAAGAGCAAGCACTATGGCCTTTATGAGCCTGACTGCAGGTCAGCTCCTTCATTCCATAAGCTGTCGTTCGGAAAAACATTCTATTTTTGATAAAGATCAATTACCTCCAAACAAATATCTTAATATCGCTCTCGGAAGCTCTTTTGCTCTACAGGTGTTGTCTATGATTGTGCCAGGTTTGAGAAGCCTTCTTGGAATAACTCCCATAAATATTCTAGACGGTCTTGTTATTGGAGGTAGTGCCATAATGCCACTTTTGGTGAATGAAAGTTCGAAAAAAATGGGGTGAAATATGAAAAAGGACTTCATGTTCGTTTCCGAATCGGTAACAGAAGGGCATCCGGATAAGCTCTGCGATCAGATTAGCGACGCAATTGTTGATCACTTTCTTCAGCAAGACCCGTACTCCAGAATAAGAGCTGAATGTGCAGTCTTCACAAATATGGTTTTTATAGCTGCAAGATTTGAATCTGATGCCATTGTAGATTTCCCAAACATAGCCCGTCAGGTAATAAGTCAAGTCGGCTATATAGACAACCCGTTCAACGCAAAAACCTGTAGCATTCTCACTGGACTTAAAGAATCTAAGACACAGAGATCGCGCCTTTTTGACGAGAGAAATCTCTCTGACGAAGAGATTGAAAGGATAACTGTTCAAGACCAAGCAACGGTCTTTGGATTTGCATGCAATCAAACAGCCTCATACATGCCGATGCCTGTTTGGCTTGCTCACAAACTAGCAAGAAGGCTTGCATCTGTAAGGTTTCAGCGTATCTTACCATATCTAGAACCTGAGGGTAAGACACAGGCAGGTGTAGAGTATAGAAATGGAAAACCCTATCGCTTACATACAATAACCATAATTGCCAGCCAGTCTTTGCCAGCCACATCTGGAGGTCCTGACCTGAAAAAGTTGCAAGATGATATTTTAGAACATGTTATAGGTCCTGCATTATATGATGAGGATATAAAAGTAGATAAAGGAACAAGAATATTCATTAATCCAGAAGGACCTGTCATTACAGGAGGACCATCGATCCATTCTGGGCTTACGGGGAGAAAAAATGCTGTTGATACTTATGGAGAATATTCAAGGCACAGTGGTTCAGCGCTGAGTGGTAAAGATCCTTTGAGAATTGACAGAATAGGCGCTTACGCAGCCCGCTATGCAGCGAAAAATGTGGTTGCAGCAGGGCTTGCTGATGAATGCGAGGTGCAGCTCAGCTACTCCATAGGTCTTTCGAGACCTGTAAGTATCCAGGTAGAGACCTTTGGAACTGGTAAAATCTCCGATGAAAAGATAGCCATGCTTATCGAGAGGCATTTTGATTTTCGCCTTTCTGGAATAATTAAGCAGTTTAATCTTAGACATTTACCCTCAATAATTAAGGGTGGATTTTATAGAAAGCTTGCCTCCTATGGGCATGTTGGCAGGATGGATATAGGTCTTCCATGGGAATTGACTGACAAGGCCGAAATTCTAAAACAAGAGGTCTCATAAATAACCCCCTTAGTTCGCTCATAGAGTAAAGACCGCAATTAAAGCTTATTGTTGGGAAAAATTTAAGCCCAACTTCATCAAGTTAGGGCATATTTTATTAAAAAACTAAATATTTCAGAGACTTATATTTTCCTCACCCACCTAATGTAGTCTAATAACTTTTATGCATTATAAAGTCAATGTATTCTGAGTATCATCTTTCTGCAATGAGAGTATCACGGTAAACAAATGATATGGATATATGGAGACTGATAAAGGAGAGGGTGACCTATAAGGGAGAGAATAAAGGCAGGAAGGGGATCTCTGAGAACATAGCATATGCATTTTGTCACTGCGAGTTTCTCTAAGAGGCGAAGCAGTCTCTCACCAAGACGAGCAGTCTGGAGATTGCTTCGCTACGCTCGCAATGACGAAAAAGGTGTCACTGCGAGGCCACGAAGTGGCCGTGGCAGTCTCCAAAGATCAACGGAATGAGATCCCTTCGTCGCTAACGCTCCTCGCAATGACAGAAAAGAAAAGCCTCGCAATGACACTTCCCTTTGTCACTGCGAGGGACTCGATGTCCCGAAGCAGTCTATAACCCAACTTCATCACAAAAACTAAAAAATCCCTTATAAATCAATGAGACATACTTTTTAAATTAGTCTACAGC
>CAKZQH010000044.1 GCA_937139565.1 uncultured Nitrospiraceae bacterium
CCATTATATTCTGAACATAATTTTTCTGCTGTGACAGCATCACGATAAACAAATGACATGGATATATGCAGATTGGTGAGGAGCTCCCAATGACAGAAAAGGGGTGTCACTGTGAGCCTCTCGATGAGGCGAAGCAGTCTCTAAGTAAGGATAACGGTTTGTAGATCCCTTCGTCGCTTACGCTCCTCGCAATGACATCCTTCTTTTGTCACTGCGAGGCCACGAAGTGGCCGTGGCAGTCTCTCACCCTTCCCATGTGTCACTGCGAGGGACTCGATGTCCCGAAGGGGTCTCTATGTAAAGCCTACTAAAAGGCAACGAAGAGATCCCTTCGCTTCGCTCGCAATGACTCCTCCCCCACCGTCATTCCGAACGAAGTGAGGAATCTCATTTCGTCCAAGTAGGAGGAACTACGAGATCCCTTCGCTTCGCTCGCAATGACAGAAAAGGGAGCTCGCAATGACGGAAAAGGAAGCTCCCAATGACAGAAAAGAGGAGCTCCCAATGACAAATAAGAAAGTAACTGCGATGTCACATCGAGGGAAAAGGAAAAAAGAAACAGTTAGAAGGAAATCGGATAGTTTAAATATAGCTTAGAGGGCATGTAAACTAATCTGCAAATGATAACTCATTAATTCACAGAGGTTTTTAAGTTTACGGTGGTGAAGTCAGATTTCATTAATACTTTAAAAGATGACGAGAAGGAGTAACCTCCATCTCGTCGGCTTTACCTAAAACCTACTTTTAAGTCCAGGTGACTCGAAAGAATCCCTATACCCTAAATCTTCCAATGGCTGTATTAAGCTCTCCTCCCAATCTCGCTATATCTGATGCTGTCTGGGCTGACTGGTCCACTGCAAGGGATATCTCCTTTGAACCCTCTGCTATGGTACCTATATCCTGCGTTATGTGGTCTGTTACTGAACTCATCTCTTCTGTTGCACTTGCTATCTGTTGTATCATGCTCTGTAACTCCTGCGCCTTCTTCAGTATCTCATCCAACATATCTGAGGATTTCTCTGATAGCTCTACTCCACTTGTTACTTTCTTTGTTGCATCATCCATCGCCCTTCCTGCTACTGATACTTCATTCTGTATCCCACTTATCATCGAGGCTATCTCATCTGTTGCTTTCGCTGTCCTCTCTGCTAATTTCCTTACTTCATCTGCCACTACTGCAAAGCCTCTTCCTTGCTCTCCTGCCCTTGCTGCCTCTATGGCTGCATTTAGGGCAAGAAGATTTGTCTGGTCTGCTATGTCCTTTATCACTGTTACTATCTCTCCTATCTGACGTGAACGATCTCCAAGGTCTGTTACTATTCTTGAAAGATCATTGATGGAACCTTCTATTATCTTTATCTCTTTGGCTGTCTTCTGGGTCATGTCTCTTCCTTCTCTGGCAACCTGGGCTGTTACATTAGATGCCTCTGCTATTTGTGATGCGTTCTTTGCTATGTCAACTACTGTCTGGCTCATCTCTTCTGCAGAGGTGGCTATCTGAGAGGCTCTCTCTGTCTGGCTCTTTAGGTTCCTCGATATCTCCTCTGTGGTTGCACTTAACTGCTCTGAAGATGAGGCAAGTGAGCTTGCTATGGTGCGGGATTGATTAATAAGCACTTTAATCTCTGCCACTGCCTTACCGATAGCATCCATTATCTGACCAAGTTCATCCTTCGTGGTCGCTCTTATTTCAACAGTAAGATCACCTCTACTAACTCTGTCCATGGCATTTCTAATTAGCTCAACACATCCACGAATTGATTTGGTTAGAAGATAGATTATTAAAACAGCGATTGCTATACTAACTCCAATTGAAACTATTTGTATGACAGTGTCTCTATTTGATGCAGCGATTATATCACCAGTTCTCTTCCTTGCATTTTGGGTTTGAAAGTTTACTATTTCATCTAATGAGTTCATTATTTCTCCAATCATAGGGATTATTTGTGTTTCTAAAATAAGAGCAGCTTCATCCTTTTTGCCTTCCATGGCAGCCTCTATAATCTTGTTATTTATCTGCCTTCCACGGGTTAAAATATCATCAAGTTTTTTCACTAAAGCTTTACCCTCCTCCGATACCATGGTTTTTTTAAGCTCTTCCAACTTCTCTAAGTATATACCTCTATACTTTTCAACATCCCTTTTGTATTCTTCCATTTTTTTTGGATCTTTGGTGATGATCAGATAGGATATTTCCAAATAGGCAGATAAAACGTTCCTTCTAATAGTAGCTGCTGCGTTTATCTTATCAATTCGTTCATCAACATCTCGAGCATCCTTTGAAGTGTTCATGTAGGATAAAACATTAAATATACCAACAAGGACCATGATTAAAAGTATTAATCCAAAAGTTAAATAGAGTTTTTTTGCCAAAGACAAATTCTTAAGCATTTTTTAACCTCCTTTTCGAATTTTTGGTTATTTAATTCAAATTCAATATTACTTGATATAGTTTGTATGTGTGAGGGGGGGGGAGAATTAATTTTTCTAATTGACTAAGGCAATTCAAATTTAACCCTCCTACCTGAGATATGGTTGACTACATTATACTAAATTTTTTCAAGAACTA
This sequence comes from uncultured Nitrospiraceae bacterium, assembly GCA_937139565.1. Classification (GTDB taxonomy): domain Bacteria; phylum Nitrospirota; class Thermodesulfovibrionia; order Thermodesulfovibrionales; family Thermodesulfovibrionaceae; genus Thermodesulfovibrio. Next base: position 2,570 of record CAKZQH010000044.1, read on the forward strand.
CAACTTAAAATTAAGTTTATGTTATTATGTGTGGATGAAAATTCAGTTTTTCGGTGCTACAAAGACTGTAACAGGTTCTTGCTTCTTGCTATCAATAGACAACAAAAATATTCTCATTGATTGTGGCCTTTTTCAAGAGGAAGATAAGGATTATCTTAACTATGAGCCCTTTGCCTTTAATCCAAGAAAAATTGATCTGATGATTTTAACCCATGCTCACCTCGATCACTCAGCCTTAATACCAAAACTAGTAAAAGAAGGCTTTAAAGGAAAAATTATCGCTACATCTGCGACTAAGGACCTTCTTGAAATAATGCTTTTTGATGCATTGAAAGTTCAAAAAAACGAGGGAAGAGAGCAAATCCTTTACGATGAAGCTCATATTATTAGAGCATTAAAGCTTATTGAACCCCTATCTTATGGGAAAATTTACAATTTAAATGGTATTAGACTGAAACTTACGGATGCAGGGCATATTTTAGGTTCAGCCTCGGTAAAGATTGAAAGTAATGGTAAAAGGATTATATTTTCAGGTGATATTGGAAGAACTGGTTATCCCATATTGAGGGATCCTGAGCCTCCTAATGAAGCGGATTATCTTGTAGTTGAATCTACTTATGGAAATAGACTGCACAAAAGTCTTGATGAAAGTATAAGGGAATTATTACAGGCAATAAAAGACACCTTCAAACATGGTGGAAATGTTATAATTCCAGCTTTTGCAGTGGGGAGAACTCAGGATTTACTTTATATTCTTAATCGATCTGTAAGAGAGGGTTTAATAGAGCCTATTAATGTCTATCTGGATAGCCCTCTTGCTGAAGAGGCAACAAGAATTTACCTCTCACATCCTGAGGTTTTTGATGATGAGGCTCTCAGAGAAATGAGAAATCATAGAAAGACCTCTATTAAGCTACATTTTATTAAAAGCGTGGATGAGTCAAAAAAACTAAACAGTATTAAATCTCAAGCAGTTATCATTGCTGGAAGTGGAATGTGCCAGGGTGGAAGAGTTTCTTACCATCTCTATCACAATATACATAGAGAAGAATGTAGTGTCATTTTTGTAGGATTTCAGGCTAAAGGCACCCTTGGAAGAAAGATTGTGGACGGTGAAAAGGAAGTTTATCTTTTAGGCAAAACCGTACAAGTGAAAGCAAAGATATATACAATTGGTGGATTTTCAGCTCATGCAGATCAGGCAGAGCTTTTAAATTGGATAGGAAGGATTAAAGGACTGCGTGAGGTTTTCCTTGTTCACGGTGAAGAAATTGGGATATCAAGTTTAAAAGAGAGCATTGAGAGCAAATTTAATCTACCTTGCCGTGTTCCAGAAAGACTTTCAATTTATGAGATTATCTAAGTACTATCTGAAGGAAAACTTTTTTCTAAAACTCATTGATTTTCCAGCTCTTTATAATGTAAAAACAGATGAACTTTATTGTCTTGATGAAAGGGCTTTTAATTTGTTAAGAGCCATTGCTGAGGAAGAAGAAATTTCTTCCTTAGTGAAGAACGATGAAAACATTACCCAGTTAATCAACTACTGCTTAGATGAAGGCATACTGACAAAAGAGCCTGTAAATAGAATAAATCCACCGATTCGTCAAGCACCATTTCCATCCCTTCGTTATCTGGAGCTCCAAATAACAAGAAGATGCAATCTCCGGTGTAAACACTGCTTTGTTGGCGAAGGTCTTTCAGCTGAGCTTCCCTTTGAACTCATCTATAAGGCTTTGAAAGAATTCGAGGAAATACAAGGATTAAGAGTGCTAATAACAGGAGGCGAGCCTTTGCTTCATAGGGAATTTGAAAAAATAAATGAACTACTATCAGAGCTATCTCTTCGAAAGATTCTCTTCACTAACGGATTACTTCTTAGCGATAAGTTTCTTAAGCACTTAAATGTAGAAGAAATACAGATAAGTCTTGATGGAATGGAACATGGACACAATTCACTTCGAGGGGACAACACATTCAGTAAAACTCTTGAAGGTATTAAAAGAGCCATAGATTATGGTTTTGATGTATCCATAGCAACGGTTATCCACAAGGAAAACTTAGAAGAATTTGATGAACTTGAAAAATTAATGAAAAGCATTAAAATTCGAGAATGGACAATTGATGCTATTACTCCGAAGGGAAATCTAAAGTTTAATGAAGATTTTGTAGTTCTACCTAATGTAGCAGGAAAAATTATGAGAAAATATGGTTTTTCAAAAGAAGACCACCCAAAAGTAGAAGGCTTTGGATGCGGAGCTCATCTTTTAGCCATATTAGCCACTGGAGAAGTGGCCTATTGTTCCTTTTTTGATGAAAATCCTATCGGACATGTGACAGAAGGACTTGAGGTACTTTGGGAGAGAAAAAGACAAATATCACTTGGCGAACTTGAATGTAGCAAAGAAAATTGCCCTTTTATAGCGGAATGTAGAGGCGGATGTCGCTATAGAGCCTTTGTAATATCAGGACGAAAAACTGCTCCAGATTTGTTTAAATGCTATCAGTTTGAGAAGCCTCTCTCTTAGCCTTTTCATACTCTTCCCATAGCCTTTCTTTGCTAACTCCTTCATGCACTATAAAATCCCATGGAAGAAAGTCATTGAATGATCGCGGTTCGTATAATTCATTCTTAAATTGATCAATTAATCTGGCAAAGTTCTCTCCCTTAAATATTTTTTCTATAACTGTTAAGCCTCGTCTATCAGCTCTTGCAAGATAACCCTGTAAGTAGGAATATTTAGGAACCTCGTGCAGAACTCTAACACCCTTGATTTTTTCTAAATCTCTTTTTAACTTTTTTAGTCTCTCTTTCACAACATTTTCAGTTTCCATTTTATGCCATTGAAAAGGAGTAAATGGTTTTGGAACAAAGATGCTTACGCTTGCTGTTAAGCGACGGTGAAAAACATGACGAATTTTGTAAATTAACTTTACTATTTCATCAATGTCATCATCTGTCTCAAAGGGAAGTCCTATCATAAAGTAAAGTTTTAGGTTTTCAAGCTCTGTATAGGAGAGCTTCTCTGCAAGGGATAGCAAATCACTCTCAGTTATTCCCTTTTTTATAACCTTTCTTAATCTCTCAGAGCCTGCCTCTGGCGCTATTGTCAAAGTTTTTCGCCTTCCAAGTAAATCCAAAACTTCCTGCGTTGCCTTATCGGCCCGAATAGAGGTAAATGAGAGTTCTACATCCTTTTCTTTAATTAGTTTATTCAAATCTCCATATGCAGTAAGTGAGGGAGCTATTAATCCAACAGTATATTTATTCTTAGAAATTTCATCAATTTTCATACTCAATTTTTCAAGAAAAACCTTTCTTGGTGGATTATATACCTGCCCTACAAGGCAGAACCGACAACTGAAGGGACAACCTCTCATAGTTTCGAGCAAAAACATATCTGAAAAAACAGAATGAGGAGAAATAACTTGAGAATAGCTAATTTTTTCTGATAGGTCTCTACAGTAAACCTTTTTTATCTTGGCTGGAGCATTATGCCACAAAATCTGTCTCTCCTTTATTCTGCCTTTTACATCATATATCTCTTTGTATGCCTCTGGAATATAAAAACCCTCAACTTCCAATAACTCCTCTTTTAAATTCCTCTTAATCTCCTCTTCATAAGAATTTTTTTTAACTTCCAAGTAAATATCTATGAATGTATCTATTAACTCCTCTGCCTCTCCGACAAAAATTACATCAAATAAATCTGCAATCGGTTCTGGATTGGTAAAACATACAACCCCTCCTGCAACTACAAGCGGATATCTATAGTCGCGCTCTTTGGTTAAAGCAGGAATTTTACTTAGTTCAAAAATTTTCATTATATTTGGATAGTCATTTTCAAAACAAAGACTAAATGCTAAAATATCGAACTCATAGATTGGTTTCTTTGATTCAAAAGAAAACAGTGGATACCCAGATTCATAATCTTTAAGTTCATCTATTTGAGGGAGAAAACATCTTTCACAAACTGTATCTCTTCTTTTGTTAAACAATCTGTAAACGGTTTGAAACCCTAAATTACTTATGCCAACAGAATAGGTGTTCGGATAGATAAGACATATTTTTATCTTACCACCATGCTCCTTTTTTATTGTTCCTTTTTCTTTTTCAAGATAGGCATCTATTTTCTCAAATATTTTTCTCATCTAAAATTCGATGCTTTTTCCTCAAGTAAGCAGGTATGTCCAATTCGTCTTCAATATCTTCAGGAACTTCACGAGAGGGTTCACTAATGTATTTTACTAATTCTTTTTCCCTATCTCTTTCTATTTCTTCCTGTTTTTTTACTTTATGTTCGGAAAGTATATTCTTTTTCTCTACATTTTCAGCTAATACAGAATCAGTTAAAGAGGAATTCTCCTCCTTCAAAGAACTTTGTGAGCTATCTGAAAGAACCTTCTCTATCTTTTGCTCGACCTTTTCAGTTTCTTTATTATATATATTTTTAAAAGAGTTAAGAGACCTTATATTTTTTGAAATAATCTTCTTCGTTACCTCTAATGGTACTGTTGTATTTTTTGGTAGCCAACTATTTGTATCAGGAATCTCAACCTCTTCGTTTTGGTTTTCAAAACCAGTTGCAATTACAGTTACGAAAATTTCGTTTTCAATTTCAGGCTTAATGACAGTGCCAAATATTATGTTTGCCTCTTCATGGGCAACATCATAAACAGTTCCAGCAATCTCCTGGACTTCATCAAGTGTTAAATCAAATCCTCCTGTGATATTTATAAGAATACGCTTAGCTCCCTCTATAGAGCTTTCTTCAAGAAGAGGATTGTTAATAGCTTTTATTGCAGCTTCCCTTGAACCTTCTTCTTTACGACATGTGCCAAGCCCTATTACAGCCTTGCCTGATTTCTCAATTATTGTTTTAACATCTGCAAAGTCTCTATTAATAAAGCCTGGACTTAAAATAAGATCTGAAATTCCCTGCACTGCTTGCCTCAGAATATCGTTTGCTATAGCAAAAGACTTAACCAATGGTGTTCCTTTTTCAACAACCATATGAATTCTATCGTTAGGAATAACGATTATAGTATCCACATGTTTCTTTAGTTCCTTTAGTCCAACAATGGCGTTATGGAGTCTTTTTTTACCTTCAAAATAAAAGGGCTTTGTAACCACTGCAACAGTGAGTATTCCTAATTCCTTTGCTAAAGAGGCGATAACAGGTGAAGCTCCTGTTCCAGTACCACCTCCCATTCCAGCAGTTATAAATATTAAATCTGAACCTTCTAAGCAGGAAAGAAGAGTGTCTTTATCTTCAAGGGCAGCCTTTTTACCTTTTTCAGGTTCTGAGCCTGCGCCTAAACCCCTTGTTAACTCTTTACCAATCTGAACTTTAACAGGAGCAAGGGAGATATCAAGATGTTGTATGTCAGTATTAACGGCAATAAATTCCACACCGTAAACGCCTGCAGAAATCATAGTATTTACAGCATTTGTTCCTGCACCTCCTACGCCTATAACTTTTATCTTTGCAATCGGTCTTTCCACTTCCTCAATATCAAACATTTCTCAAACCCTCCCTTTTTATATTTTAAGCACCCCTTTAAACCAAGAGGTTATTTTGCTAAATATTCTCTCAATGCCCAAATCCTGACTTGATAAGTCGCCAATCTTAAGTGCATATATAAGTGTTCCAATTGCCGATGAAAATTCTGGAGAAATCCACTCATGCCATTGCTCGTTCTGGGTTATTAAAGCATCATCCAATCCCATTTCTGAACATAAATTCAAAATGCCTGTATCAGGCCTTCCTATTCTTGCTGAGAGAGATAAAATACTCTCAGTAAGCGTATTAAAACCTTTCATCAACGATGTTCCACCGGTTAATACTACTGATTGCAAGGGAGTTTGACCCGATATGGAGAGAATTTCTTTTTTTAATATTTCAACCATCTCTTCACATCTGGCATAAACTATCTCTTTAACAACACTAATAGGAATTTTCAGAGGTTGTTTATCCATTCCAAGGATTTCTATATCCATGTCCTTTTCCTTAAACTTTAGACTTCCAAAAGTAATATCTGGAATTGCTACTCCAAACTCTGTTTTAATTCTTTCTGCTTCCCTGAAAGGTATTTTTAAACCAATCGAAAGGTCATTGGTAATGTGATTTCCTCCTATACCATAATTACTTATGTGCCTTAAATATCCATCATAAAATACGGCTATATTAATACTCCCACCACCTATATCGGCCACAAGAGTTCCCGATTCTTTTTCATGCTCTGATAAAACAGCTTCTGATGAAGAAACTGCCTGAATTACCACATCTTCTACCTCTATTCCTGCTTTATTGCAACAGGTAGTAAGATTTTGAATATGCGATGATGACGCGGTTATAATATAAACCTTTGCCTCAAGCCTAACCCCTTTCATTCCAACGGGATCCTTTATGCCATCTATTCCATCAACAATAAATTCTACCGGTAAAATGTGAACAATTTGTCTATCTGATGTTATCTGTATGGCTGTAGCTGCATCTATTGCTAAATTTACATCCTCTTCTGTTATTTCTTTTTTCTTTACCTTAATGGCAGCATCGCTATAAGCTCCCTGAACATCGCTTCCAGAGGAACAAATATAGGCTTTCTTTATCTTTATTTTATGAGTTTCTTCTATATCCTGAACTGCTTTTCTAATTGAGGATGTGAGGGATTCCATGTCAACTATTCTTCCTCTCTTTAATCCTGCAGAGGGGTAATTTTTCAAAAGAATTATATCCAACTTATTCAGATCTAATTGGGCAATTAAAAAAGCTATCTTTGTGGTTCCTATATCAATAACTGTGATAATCTCTCCCATGCACTTTCTCCTATTCTGCAGGTTTCACAATAACTCTATCTGGAAATCTTAGGTCTATATAATGCACATTTAAACCTCTTTTTTGAATTTCATCGTTTACAACAAGATATTTTGCAAACTTTAATTCAAAATCTCCATTTCCAATAATAATTTTTAAATTATTAAGATGGAGAGTTAAATTATCAGGGTCGCTACCCGTTATTACAATTTCATCATTGCTTCTTGTATATCCTTTAGCTGTTAGAAAGTTTATCAGTTCCACAGCAGACTGTAGAGTACTTTTATCCTTAAAAGGATCAATTTCTTTTATAATGGGTAAAAAAATCTGCGTGTGTTTCAGTTTTTCTGTAAAATCTTCAAGCACATGGGCTTCATTATCAATTAAATATGCCCTTTCTCCAGCTACGGCAATGGCAACAGCAGTTGCTTCTTTAATATAAACTGTGAGTGTTCCATTTAAATCTTTTCTAATAATAGCTTCTTTTACCCATGGGATTTTCTTAAGCCTTTCATATAGTTTATGAGCAGATGGATAGATGATTGAATTACCTTCTTTTATCCCTAAAGCATCCTTTATTTCCTTTTCTGCCAAATTCTTATTACCGATTATTACTATATGTTTCACTGTTAATACCCTGATAATAAGAAAAATGGATACAATCAGCAAAACTGCAATCGTTATTACAATTAGCTTTTTATTTCTCATTTTCCTTCAATGCAAGCTCTAAAATTTCCCTTACGAGTGCCTTAAAATCATAACCTTCAAGTTGCGCTATCTTTGGTAAAAGGGATGTCTCAGTCATACCCGGAATTGTATTTACCTCTAATACATAGGGATTATTTTCTTTGTCAAGTATTATATCTACTCGTGTTCCTCCTTTGCATCCCAAAGCCTTGTGAGCCTTAAGCCCTAATTCTTTTAATTTTTCATAAAGGGATTTATCTATTTCTGGAGGAAGAATATATTCTGTCAAGCCCTTAGTATATTTTGCCTCATAATCATAGAATCCCTTCTTAGGTTTTACTTCAACTCCTCCAAGAGCTCTGCCTCCAAGTACGCCTATATGAATTTCTCTTCCCTCAATAAACTTTTCTACTATTGCTCTATCTCCGTATTTGAAAGCCTCTATAAGAGAAATATTCAACTCTTCTTTGTCTCTTGCAATACTTACACCTACAGAAGAACCCTCTTCAGCAGGTTTTACGACACAGGGAAATGAAATAATTTGCGAAAGAGAGTCTAAAAAAGCCTCTATTTCATCTCTCCTGACTACTTTAAAAGGTGGTACAGGGATTCCATGATATAGAAAGATTTTTTTCGTAACTTCCTTATCCATTGCCATTGAGGATGCTAAAATTCCTGAGCCTGTATATGGAATTCCCATGACTTCAAGCATTCCTTGAATACCCCCATTTTCACCCCACCCACCATGCAAAACCAAAAAGGCTACATCAATCTTTTCCTCTCCTAATCTCTGACAAATATTTCTATCCGCATCTATAAAAACCACATTGTAACCAAGTTCTTTTAATGCATTAAATACTGCTGTGCCACTTCTTAAAGATACTTCTCTTTCTGAGGAAACACCTCCAGCAATTACACCCACTTTCATTCTATCCCTCCAGATATTTTATTTCTGGTTCTAATTCAATGGAAAAAACCTTAAAAACCCTTTCTTTTACCGTATCCATAAGTTTTAAAAAGTCCTCTGCTTTTCCACATCCTACATTTATAAAATAGTTAGCATGAAGGGAACTAACAACAATATCGCCTATCCTTGTTCCTTTCAATCCTGCTTTATCAATCAGATAGCCAGCAGAATGACCGTCGGGATTTTTAAAAACACATCCTGCCGAACGCTCTTTTAGGGGTTGAGATAGCCTTTTCTGAAGCAGAAATTCTTTCATTTTTGAGACAATATCTATATTCTCTTGTTTAAGCTTAAAACAAGCAGCTGTTATTATAAAATTTTTAGGCAGACCCGAACTTCTATAACTAAAATTAATGTCTTCTTGTTTCAAAGTTTTATACTCTAATTTTTCATCTATCACCGTTATCTCCTGAAGACAATCCTTAATCTCATAGCCAAAAGATCCAGCGTTTCCATAAATTGCTCCGCCTATGGTACCAGGAATTCCAATGAGCCCTTCCATGCCACTTAGTTTTTTCTGAGAGAGAAAAGCTAAAACCTTCTCAAGCATTACTCCAGAGGAGAGAGTAATCTTGAGGCCTTCCTGTTCAATACGATTCATTTTCCTGGTATTAATTATTACTCCTCTAAAGCCTCTGTCACTAATAAGTAAATTACTTCCTCCGCCAATTATATAATAAGGAATAGATTCATTTTTTATTACAGCCATTAAATCTCTTAGTGTATCTTCTTCGGGAAATACGATAAGTTTAGAAGAACCTCCTATTCGAAGGGTTGTATAATTAGCGAGTGGTTCCTCTTCTTTGTAAAATATTCTCTTTTCCTTGCAAAAATCTTTAATTAACTTCATAATCTGTCTCTTACTGCTTCACCAATTTTATAGACATCGCCTGCTCCAATGGTAAATACAATGTCTCCAGGTTTAACTTCCTTTAAAATATCTTCGATCATAGACTCTTTTTCAGGATTAAATCTTACATTAACTCCTACGGACTTAAGCCTTTCATTTAAAACTTCTCCACTTACGCCTTCAATAGGAGTTTCACTGGCAGGATATATGTCCATTAAAAATAAGATATCCCTTTTTCGAAGTATGTCTCTGAAAGTTTTTATAAATTGCTCCATCAGGTCTCTTGTTCTTGTGTACCTGTGAGGTTGAAATATTACACATAGCCTTTCTGGTTTAAGCCACATGGCTGTTGTAAGCACAGCCTTTATTTCTGTTGGATGGTGTCCGTAGTCGTCATAAAATTTGACTCCGCCTTTTTCTCCCTTAAATTCAAATCTCCTCCCTATACCTGTAAACTCCTTGAAAGAATCTCTAACTTTCTCGAGCGGAATAGAAAGTTCTCTCGAAAGAGCTATTACCGAAAGAGCATTTAAAACATTATGTTTGCCCGGTACAGTGAGGGAAAATTCACCAAGTGATTTACCTTTAAATAATGCTTCAAAGGTTACATAAGGCGATTTATATTCGATGTGCCGTGCATGAAAGTCAGCTTTATTATCAAATCCATAAGTTAAATATCTTCTGTTCAAAAACGGAATAAGGTCTCTTATATGTTTGCATTCTCTGCAAAGTATTGAAATACCATAAAAGGGAACCTTATTTGCAAACTCTAAAAAAGCCTTTTTAATTCTTTTAATATTTTTAAAATAATCCAGGTGTTCCCTATCAATGTTGGTTATAACAGAAATGGTAGGAGTTAGTTTTAAAAAACTTCCATCGCTTTCATCTGCTTCAGCAACTAAAAATTCACCCTGACCAAGTCTTGCATTGGTTCCAAGAGATTTAAGTTTTCCTCCTACAACAACTGTAGGATCAAAACCAGCATCATTTAATACTGTTGCGATTAATGATGTGGTTGTTGTTTTTCCATGTGCTCCAGCTACCAGTATTGAATATTTAAGCCTGCAAAGTTCAGCAAGCATTTCTGCTCTTGGAATTACAGGAATTCCCATCTCCTTTGCTTTTATAATCTCAGGATTATCTTCTTTTACAGCGGAAGAGAATACAACCACATCCGTATCGTCTATATTTTCTCTACTATGCCCTACAAAAACTTTTATTCCAAGGCTTCTAAGTCTTTTAACAGTCCCAGATTCTTTTATATCTGAGCCTGTAACAGTATATCCCATATTTTTTAATACTTCTGCAATTCCACTCATTCCAATTCCGCCAATCCCAACAAAATGAATCTTCTTAAACTGATACATCTAAATTCTCCTCCTTATGAGCGATTCTCCTATTTCAACTATTTTTTCAGCTGCATTTGTTTTCCCGAAGGCTATAGATGCCATTTCCATCTCTTTTTTTACCACCGGATCACTTAAAATTTTGTTTATTTTTTTTGAAATAATCTCTCCATTTAATTCTCTATCAAGAACCATCTCACAGGCACCTCGACTGAGAAGCCTTCTAGCATTCATTTCTTGATGATTGTAAGCAGCATAAGGATAGGGTATGAGAATAGAGGCTTTTCCGAGTGCTGTAATTTCAGCAACAGTGGATGCACCTGCTCTGCATATTACTAAATCTGCCACACTATAAGCCTCTGCCATGTCATATATAAAAGGCAAAACAGTAGCCTTAAAAGGAAGCTTCCGATACTCTGCCATAACCCAATTATAATCTGACTCACCGGTTTGATGTATTATCTGAATTTTATCCCTTAAAGATAAAAGATAGGGAAGTCCATCAATAATTGCCTTATTTATCTTTCTTGCACCTAGACTTCCTCCAAAAATAAGCACTGTTTGCCTTTCTCTTTCAAGATTAAAAATATTAATTGCCTTTTGTTTATCTCCAAGTAATATCTCCTTTCTAATAGGTGTTCCTGTAAGATATACTTTTTCTTTCTGAAAATAATCGATCGTTTCAGGATATGTTACAGCTATTGCATCTACGATTTTTCCTAAAACCTTGTTCGCAAGACCTGGAACTGTGTTTTGCTCGAGAATAATAGTTGGAATTTTATTTAATGTAGCCATCAGAACCATAGGAAAAGAGGCATAGCCACCCACTCCAAATACAATATCAGGACAAAAAGACTTTAGTATTTTTTTGCATTCAAAAAGAGATTTAACAAGACTTAAAACGGAATTAACCTTATCCTTTGCTGACTTACCTACAAATCCTTTTACTGATATTAGCTTTAATTCGTAGCCCGATTTAGGAATTACCTTTGCTTCTAACCCCCTTTCAGTACCAACAAAAACTATTTTTGCTTTAGGATATTTATTATTTATATGTGAAGCAAGTGAAACACCAGGGAAAAGATGCCCTCCCGTGCCTCCACCTGCTATAATTGCCCTCATCAAAGTGTTTTCCTCCTGTAATACATAAATTTCCTTCCCTTAATTCTTGTTTTTCCATCTAAAAAATTATAAACCACAAAACCAGAGGTGTTCCTTGACAGATTTAGTAAAATTCCAACTGCCATAAGACTCACCACTAATGAGGAGCCACCATAACTTATAAATGGCAATGGAAGACCCTTTGTTGGTGCTAACCCAGTAACAACAGCAAAATTAATTAAAGCCTGAACAGTAATCATAATAGTAATTCCTGAGGCAAGATAGTAATAAAATGGTTCACTTTGCTCAGTTGCGATCTTAAAACCTCTCAATGCAAGAACGAAAAATAAAATAACCACTGCACAGGCTCCAATAAATCCCATTTCTTCTCCAATGTGGGCAAAAATAAAATCCGTATGAATTTCAGGTAAATAGGCCAGTTTTTGTTTGCCCTCTCCCAATCCTTGTCCAGTAAGTCCTCCACTTCCAAGAGCAATTAGGGACTGAACAAGCTGAAATCCACTGCCCTGAGGATCAGCCCAGGGATTAAGAAAAGATGTAATTCTTTTCCATCTATAAGGCTCTTTGGCAAGATAAAATATTAGAGGAAAAGCAAAGATCAAACTGATTCCTAAAAATTTTAAATTCATTCCTGCAACGAAAAGCATGGCAAAGGTTATTATTCCTAAAGTCATAACAGCTCCGAAATCAGGCTGCTTTATAAAAATTATCTGAAACACTCCCATTAAAAAAATAGGAATAATAAAATAAATAATTTTATTCCCATCATATTTAGGACTGCTTAAAAAACGAGCAAGAAATAAAACCATTGCAAGCTTGACAAGTTCAGAAGGCTGGAAAACACTTGGCCAAAGCCTTAGCCATCGTCTTGCTCCACCAGCAGTTACTCCAAGAGGTGAAAAAACAAGAAGAAGAAGAACAAAAGAAACAATTAATAGGGGAATTACTAGTTTTTTTAGCTTTTCTGATGGAAGAAAAGTTAAAAAAAGCATTAATGAAAACCCTATCAACAGAGTGAATAACTGCTTCTGAAGATATATGTATCCACCTCTGTCAGCATATTTTGCCTTAACAGAAGCAAGAACGGAAGTAGAGCTATAAACTGAAATAAGTCCTATCACAATTAATATAACAACCACCAAAATAAGGGTTTTATCAAAGGACTTTTTTGTCATAGAGAATTAACAATCTCTTTAAATACTTCTCCTCGATGTTCAAAGTTTTTAAACATATCAAAACTCGCACATCCAGGAGAAAGTAAAACTATGTCACCATTAGTAGAGATTTCTCTTCCTCTTTTCACAGCTTTTTCCATGTCTTCTTCAAAATAATGAGGAACAAGGTCTCCAACAGCGGATGCTATTTTTGAAGCTGCCTCTCCTATGAGAATTAATGCCTTTACTCTTTTTCTTACTAATTCTCTAAGAGAAGAAAAATCTCCATCTTTATCTCTACCTCCTGCGATTAAAATCACATTCCCGCTAAAACTTTCAAGAGATTTTGCAACTGCATCAACATTTGTTCCCTTTGAATCATTGATGTAGGTTACTCCATCTAATACCCTTACAAGTTCCATCCTATGGGGTAAGCCAGGAAATTCTTGAACTATTTCTGATATACTCTCTCCTCTACATCCTGCTGAAAATGCAAGAATTGCTGCAGCCATGATATTTTCAATATTGTGAACACCTCTGATTTTAAAAGAATCTATTGATAGAGTGGTGTTTTCCATCTCTCTTCTTATCGCCTCATCAATCTCTTCTCTTGGACAAAATCTTATCTTATTGTTATCCAGGAAGGCTCCATAAACTTTTTGAGTCCTACTAAAGTAAAATATATGCGGTAGTTTTCCTCTCTTTAAGTAAACATTCCTCAAATATTCAATTGCTGAAACTGTGTTTTTATCGTCCATATTAAGAACCAAAAAATCTTCGCCACTTTGATTTTGAAAAATCCTTGCTTTTGCTTCTATATACTCTTTCATGCTTGAATATCTATCCATATGATCAGGTGTAATATTTAGAATTGTGGCAAAATGACATTTGAAATTTCTAATGCCTTCAAGTTGAAAGCTTGATAACTCAAGCACCAGATAATCAATTTCTATCTCACCTTTCCATACTCTATTTACCACGTCAGCCATAGGTAAACCAATGTTGCCAGCTAAACAAACTTTCTTATTATCCTTTTTCAAAAATTCATAAACTAAAGTTGAGGTAGTTGATTTACCATTAGAACCAGTAATTCCTATAATCTTCGTTTTCTCCTTAAATAACTGGAGTATCTCCCAACTTAATTCAATCTCACCTATCACTGGGATTCCTTTATAAATTGCAGAAACTAAAGCTGGCGTACTTAAAGGCACTCCTGGACTTACAACAACTAAATCCGCTTCCTCAAAAGCATTAGCAGGATGTCCGCCTCCAAATATTTGATAGACCTCACCACAAGTAGACTGGAGTTCTTTCTCTATCTGCTCCCTCGACTTCTTGTCGTTTACTATGATTTTTGCTTTAAAATTGGAAAGAAGGTTTACTAGTGCAATGCCGCTTCTGCCAAGTCCCACAATTGCAATTTTTTTATTTTCAAGTTCAGATAGATCTTGAATTAATCTTTGCATTGCTTTCCCTCTTTTGTTGTAATTTTTTACCAACTTTTTTCTTTGTATTTATATCTTTTTTTGCAACTATTTTTTTCTTACCTTTTGCCTTATAAACGGATTTATTTTTATCAGAGGCCTTTACTTTCTTATAGGCTGTTTTAATCACAGGTTTTTCATCGGTCAATTGCACATATGCTTCATTTTTCCCTGATAATACATCTTCAGCCTTGGCAAGAAGTATTTCGGTGTCCTTCCAAAGCTTCTCTCTATTAGGAACTCCTAAAAGTGCTGTATAGACAAGTCTATTTTGAATTTTAGAAGCACTTACAAAACAATGTTTTGCCATTCGTGTATAACCCGTTTTACCACCTATCATGTTATCCTCGGACCATAAAAGTTGATTGGTATTCTGAATGAAATGTTCCTTCCCATCTTCTGAACGAACAAGAAATACTCGAGTGTGGATTGCTTCTTTTATAAGTGGATATGAAAGAGCATGGGATATTATTTTGGTTAAATCATAAACAGTTGTATACTGATTTTTACCAGGTAAACCAGAGGCATTACTAAACCTGGTATCATTTGCTCCAATTTTTTTTACCTTTTCATTCATTAGTGCTACGAATTTATCTTCTGAGCCTGCTACAGCTTCTGCAAGAGCTACTGCAGCAGAATTCACAGAACGCATGAGTGCAAGATATATGAGATCATGGACAGTATATACTTCGCCCTCTAAAAGTTTTGGAGATACACTTTGAGTCTTTGCAGCTTTGCGAGAAATTGTTATATGGTCTTGCGGAGATAGCCTTTCAAGCGCTACAATGGCTGTAACAAGCTTTGTTGTACTTGCAGGTGGTAACTTTAAATGGGGATTTTTTCCATATAGTATTTTTCCGCTTTGAGCATCCACAACCACAGCGCTTGAAGCGTCAACCTCTTCTGCTTGAGAATAGGAGCCAAGTAAAAGTAAAAGAAAGATAGCTAAAAAAATCCTCACATTATAAGAAAATCCCTCTCCTCTGACAGTTTTTTTCATGATATCACCTCAGTTTTAAAGTTAAAAGACTTAAAAGCGCAAGGATAATGCCTATTATCCAAAATCTTACAATAACTTTTGGTTCAGGCCACTTTTTCAATTCAAAATGATGATGAAGAGGCGCCATTCGGAAAATCCTTTTACCACCAGAAATTTTAAAATAGGCTACCTGAAGCATTACAGAAAGTGCCTCAACCACAAAGATACCACCCACAAGTGCAAGAACTATTTCATGCTTTGTTATAACTGCAAGACTTCCTAAAGCACCACCTAAGCTTAAAGACCCCACATCTCCCATGAAAACTTCGGCAGGATAAGCATTATACCACAAAAATCCAAGACATGCTCCTAGCATTGCTCCACAAAAAACGGCAAGCTCACTCGTTCCAGGAATATATAAAACATAAAGATATTTGGCAAATACAGCATGTCCTGAAATATAAAGCAGAACCGCATTCGCAATTGATGCTATACCAACAAGACCTGCAGCCAATCCATCCATTCCGTCTGTCAGATTCACTGCATTCGATGAACCAACAATAACAAAAATGGCAAAGGGAAGATAAAAAATTCCCAAATCAATAAGCCACTGTTTAAAAAAAGGTATACTTAGAACTGTAGTATAGGGATCCTTCGGATTAAAATAGAGAAATAGAGTAACTGCTGTGGCTAAAATAAATTGAGCGATTAATTTATATCTACCAGGAAGTCCTTTATAATTACGCCTTGATATTTTAAGATAATCATCAATAAACCCTATTAGTCCGAAGCCAAGAAAACTCAATATCATAATCCACATGTAATGGTTACGTAGATTTCCCCATAACAACACAGAAATTAAAACTGAACCAATAATAATAATTCCTCCCATAGTGGGAGTCCCTTCTTTTTTAAGATGACTCTTTGGACCATCATCCCTAATGTGTTGGGTTAAACTCATACCTTTCAGCCACCTTATACACGCAGGAGCAATAAGAAAGGTAAAAAAGAAAGAAGTAACTATGGCAAGTAAGGTTCTAAATGTAATGTATCGAAAGACATTTAAAAAAGAAAATTGATCACTCAAGCTGTAGAATATTTCGTAAATCATCTCCTCATCCTTCTCCTAAAATATCTATAATCTTTTCCATCTTCATTGACCTTGAACCCTTAATTAAGACAACCTCATTACCCTTTAAATTCTTCTTAAGAAACTCTCCTGCTTGACAGGCATCATCAAATACAGGACCACTCACATATCTTAAAGCATTTTTAATAAACTTTCCCACCCCAATAAAGCATTCTATCCCCAATTCTTTAAGCAATTTACCTAATTCTTCATGGGCATTTTCAGAATATGGGCCAAGTTCCAACATATCTCCTAATACAGCAACAGCAACCCTATTTTTTTTCCTTCTTGCAAGTTCACTAATAGCTGCTCGCATTGATGAAGGATTAGCATTATAGGCATCGAATAATATTTCTGCATCCCTAATTCGTAATATTTCGCCACGCATCTTGACAGGAGTAAAAGATTCCAGAGATTGCCTTATCTCCTCCGGAGAAACATCCAGATTCAAAGCTGCAGCTAAAGCAGCCATTGAATTATAAACATTGTGCATTCCAACAAGAGGACTTCTTACATTGAATCTTGCATTTTTTGAATTAACTGAAAAAGTCACCCCATCATCGCTAAATTCTATATTTTCAGCTCTAAAGTCACAATCTCTTCCGCAGCCAAAAGTAATAACACGACCTTTCCAGCCTTTAAGGCCTTCCATAAGGAATTTATCATCTCCATTTACAATAACTGTGCTTACATAAGGAAGTATTTCGAGCTCTCCCTCTCTTACTCCCTCCAGAGAACCAAATCCTTCTATATGTTCATATCCTATGTTTGTTATTATCGCCCAATTTGGAAAAACAATATCGCATAATTCTTTAATATCTCCCTTTCTGTTTGTACCAAGTTCAAGAATCATTATTTCGGTATCTTTTTTAATTTTACTTACACAAAGGGGAACACCAATAGCATTATTTAGGTTTCCCTCTGTTTTTAAAACTCTATACTTTTTTGAGAGAAAAGTAGAGAGTAATTCTTTTGTAGTGGTCTTTCCATTACTTCCTATTACTGCAATTACCTTTCCACTAAATCTTCCTCTTAAGAGTTTGGCTAATGACTGAAGTGCTAATAGAGTGTCTTTAACTTTTATTACAGTTTTCCCTGAAAAATCTATGTTTAACTCCTTTGAAATTACCGCACCTGAGGCTATAGTGAGTGCTTCTTTTACAAAATCATGACCATCTCTCCTTGTGCCTTTTAAAGGAAAAAAAATATCTCCTTTACCTATTGTTCTTGTGTCAATAGAAGCACTAACAAACGTCTCTTCACCTTTGGATAGAATTTCCGATTCTGTCGACTCAACTATGTCTGCAAGAGTAAACATATTCTATTTTTTCATCTCCTTTAGCATATTTCTTATCGCCTCTCTATCGCTAAAAGGAATTCTTTTACCTTCAATTTCCTGATAATCTTCATGTCCTTTTCCAGCCACAATGAAAATGTCTCCCTTTTCACAAATGGTCAAACCAACTTTCAAAGCTTCCTTTCTGTCGGGAACTACTATATAATTATCCTTTGAAATTCCATCCTCTATATCTCTAATAATATCTCTGGGATTTTCCCACCTTGGATTATCAGAAGTAAGAATCACATAGTCGCTTAAATCTGTGGCTATTTTACCCATTTGAGGTCTTTTACCTCTGTCTCGGTTTCCACCACAGCCAAAAAGGGTTATAATTCGTCCGGTCTTATGAATTTTTTCCCTCAATCTGTTAACACTTCCAAGCAATCTTTCAAGAGCATCTGGAGTGTGAGCATAATCTACGAATACAAAAAAGTCCTGTCCTTCGTTAATATTCTCAAACCTTCCCTCTGGAGCTTTTACACTTAAAAGAGCTTCCTTTATAGTATCCACAGGTATGTGTAAGGCTAAACAAACACCTATTGCACTAAGTGTATTGTAAATATTAGGTATTCCAATAAGAGGTGTTTTAAAGAAATACTTTTCTCCACTTATTGAAATGTTTAAATCTGTTCCGTCAAATCCTAATCTATAATCGTTGACATAAATATCTGCTTCACTGTTTTCAACTCCATAGCAAATCTTCTTTTTTTCTAAAGAATTAGCTAATCTTTTTCCGTAGGCATCATCTATGTTGATAACTGCGATACCCTCTTCCTTCAAAAGTTCCTTGAAAAGCCTGCATTTAGACTGAAAGTAGTCCTCCATATCTCGATGAAAATCCAGATGATCGCGAGAGAGATTTGTAAAAACAGCTACTTCAAACTGGGTGTAATCAACTCGCTTTAAGGAAAGAGCATGAGAAGATACCTCTGCAACCACATACTCTACCTCTTTATCAAGCATTTCTTTTAAAAGTTTCTGGAATTGTAAAGACTCTGGAGTTGTATGAGGTGCTTTTATCTCCTCAGCGTCTATAAGATATCTTATTGTTCCCACAACTCCTGTTTTCTTGCCCAATTTTTTAAGAACATGTCTTATTAAATAAGAAGTGGTTGTTTTTCCATTAGTACCTGTAATTCCAATTAAATGCATTTTCTTTGATGGATTTCCATAAAAAATACTTGAAAACCAAGCAAGGGCATCTCTTGAATCATCAACTCCTATCCATGTAATTTGAGGATCATTTTTAGGACTGTAGTATTTTTTCTCATACACTATGCTAACTGCACCTTTCGAGATAGCTTCTTCAATAAAATTATGACCATCACTACTCTGCCCTTTTATAGCTACAAAAAGACTTCCTCTTTCAATTTCTTTTGAATTATATGAGATAGAACTAATCTCTTTATTATGATTTCCCTTTACCTCAAAATCTTCTCTTAAAAGATCATAGAGAATCATCTTACCGAAACCGCCTTTTTACTTTTTTCATAATAATCCATAACTACAAGTCCCTTTTCTTTTGCATCATCCCTCGGTACTTGAAGATAGGAAAGTGCTTCATTAGAAATCTCTTTAAAGACAGGAGCAGCCACTACGCCTCCGTAGTGAGCTCCTTTTGGATCGTGAATCACCACAATAAGAGCAATTCGAGGATTATCTGCTGGAATAAATCCTACAAAAGAGCTTACAAATTTATCCTTCGAATAAGTTTTTGTCTTTGGATCGTATTTTTGAGCTGTTCCTGTTTTTCCAGCAACATAATTACCATCAAGTTTTGCTGTAGTTGCAGTTCCTCCTTCTTCAGTTACTTTTTTTAGAATATCACTCACTGTTTTTGCTGTTTTTTCAGATAATATTCTTTCTCTCTGAACATAGGATTTATATAAAATATCTCCCTTTGAAGAACGTATTTCAGAAACAATAAAAGGCTTTACAAGGTAACCTCCATTTGCAATAGCTGAATAGGCTCTTAAAATTTGAAGTGCCGTTACCCCAACTTCCTGGCCTATAGGAATAGCTCCAATTGATGTACCTGACCACCTCTGGGGTGGTTTAACATATCCAGCGATTTCTCCTGGCAAATCTATCCCTGTTTTTTCACCAAAACCAAATTTTTTTATATAATTATAAAGTTTTTCCTTTCCAAGCATCATAGCCACTTTTATCGTTCCTACATTTGATGACTTTTGAATTACCTCTTCAAAAGTCAGAACACCATGTTTATGGGCATCTTTAATTTTTTTACCCCAAACCTCTATATAACCCTGAGAACAATCAAATTTTGTATTGGGTGTAACAATTGCTTCTTCTAAAGCTGCTGTGGCTGCAACAATTTTAAAGGTTGAGCCTGGCTCATATAGGTCTGTGATAGCCCGATTTCTTATTATAGCAAGATTTTTTATAGATTTTAAATTGTTGGGATCATAGGTGGGTCTATTTGCTAATGCAAGGATTTCTCCTGTAAAGGGATCCATCATAATTGCTGTTGCTGAAGATGCCTGCCATTTCTTCATGGCATTATCTAAATGCTTTTCTACAATATACTGCAATCCTTCATCGAGGGTCAAAAATAAATCGTTACCCTTTGTCTCATTTAAGTTTCCATCGGAAAGTTTTTTACCTCTTGCATCTCTTAAAACAATCTTAGAAGCTTTTTCTGACTTAAGATAATTATCGTATTGTCTTTCAAGCCCTTCAATTCCAACTTCATCTATGTTCACAAAGCCTAAAATATGGGATGCAAGAAATCCCTTAGGATAATACCTTGCACCTTCAGTAATAAACCCTATTCCTTCAATTTTTAAAGATTTAATTTGCTCGCTTAATCGGGGGTCAATTTTTCTTTCTATCCATAGAAATCTTCTATTTTTATCTGAAAGTTGTTCAATTAATTGGGAATCAACTTTTACATACTTTTTAAGGTACTCCACTGATGAGGAGGACTTTAAAAGATAGGGATCAACATATAGGGATTCTTTTTCAAGGGAAATGGCAAGCTCTCTTCCTTTTCTGTCATATATATTACCTCGCTTAGGTGTTATCTCCTCCTTAGTAATCTGTTGAATCTTTGCTCGAGAAAAATAAGCTTCATGCTCGACAAACATTACTAAAATAAGGCGAAAAATAACAATAAGAAAGCCTATAGAGAGAATAACTCGAAGAAACAAAAGTCTTTTATGCATTTTTTAATTTGTCTTTTTAAAACTAACTGTCTTAACTAAAAAATCTGGTCGCCCGCTTATATAAATAACCTTATTTCTGTCTGGAAACACCATTACAGTATTGTTATTATCAATTCTCGCAATTGAAGTCAAAGAGGCTTTTTCTGCAAGAAGCAACTTCTGTTCTTTTAACATCTCCTTTTTTTTCTCCTCAAGAGTGCTTAATCGATATTCCACAGCTATAACGTTTGATCTTATCCATAAAATAGAAAATATGGATATTAAGAAAAAAACAATTATCCAAATCTGAATTATAGGAAAACTTTTACTAAAAAAATGTATTCTACTCATTTTTTCTCTCCTCCCCTCAGTCTTGCACTTCTTGCTGATGGATTTTTAGTTACTTCATCAAGCGATGGAAGTAGAGGTTTTTTAGTAAGAACTTCCAGCATTCCTTTTTTTTCCTCTTCCTTGAAAAAATTTTTTACAACTCTATCCTCACCTGAATGATAAGAAATAACACATATCCGAGCACCAATTTTCATTAAATTGAGAGCCTGCCTCAACGCCTCTCTTAGTTCTTCAATTTCTCTGTTTACTTCCATTCTTATTGCTTGAAAAACTTGAGTAGCAGGGTGAGTTTTACCTCTTCTTGGAATAATTCTTCTTACTAAATCAGCAAGCTCTTTACAGGTGGATATTTCTTTTTTTTGTCTCTGTCTCACTATCTCTCTCGCAATCTTTCTTGCAAAGGGTTCATCTCCATAGTCTCTGAAAATTTCTGCTAACCTATTCTCAGGATATCTGTTGACCACATCCCAAGCTGTTAATTCAGTGCTTTGGTCCATTCTCATGTCAAGCTTTTTTTCAGAAAAGAAACTAAAACCTCTTGATAAATCTTTAAGTTGAAGCATTGAAACACCAAGATCAAATACAATCCCGTCAATTTCTTTAATACCCATTTCAGATAAAATTTCCTGAAGCTCTGAAAACTTGCCCTTTTTCAAAACTACCCTGTTGTCTTTTAGAACCTCTCTCGCACATTCGATTGCTTCGTAATCTCTGTCTAAACCTATAACTCTTCCCTGAGCACCAATTCTTTTAAGAACTTCAGCTGAATGGCCACCACATCCTACTGTAGCATCAACATAAATACCGTCTTCTTTAAGATTGAGAAGATTAATAATCTCCTCAACCATCACTGGTATATGAATTTTTTTATAATCCGTATGTTGTAAGGGCATTCTGTATCCTCTTTATATCTACTTTCGATGGATCTGTAATGTTGTTCCATGTTTCTTTATCCCACATTTCAATCCTGTCAATCTGCCCCACAATAACAACCTCTGAACTAATACCTGCATCCTGCCTTTGTTCATATGGGATAAGAATTCTTCCCTGCTTATCGAGTTCACATGGAACTGCAGAAGCTATAACTCTTCTTAAAAAAAACATCACTGCCTCATCAGATTTAGGAAGCTGTCTCATTTTTTCTTCCAATTTGAGCCATTCTTCAAGAGGATATAGATGTAAAGCCCTATCAAACGGCGCATTGGTAAGATAAAGTTTGCCTGAGGAATATTTATTTGCCAGAACTTCCCTCAAGGGAGCTGGCATCATTACTCTTCCCTTTTGGTCTAAATTATGGTAATATTTTCCTATAAAAGATATCATATTCCACTTTCTACCACTATTTACCACCAATAATATATCTATATTAAAAAAAAAGTCAAGAGGTCGCCTTTCCTCAAAAATAATTTCTTTGAAAAAGGATTGTTTTCACACAATAAACAAAAAGCTACCATCTTGTAAAACCTTCCAATCCGACATCTAAATTCATCTCTTCGGAGGTTATCAAGATGGTTATCATCAATCTTATAGACTTCAAGCCTTTTGGCTTCGGTAGAGGACATACCTTTGAATTTATGTCTCCACCTGTCAAAGATGCTTTTAGAGATGGAGTACTTACGACATATCTTAAGCTTATGAGTTACGTTGGAGTATTCGGATTCAGCGAGGATCTGTGCGATTTTCTCATCAGAATACCGTGATCCTTTCATTACGCTCACCTCCCATGTAGTTGAAACACATGGATGGATATTTTCGGATTTCCATGTTCCCAAAGTTAGGATTAGACCAATATGCACTTAGAACAGCTCTTTTTGCTACTGTGCCCGTTACCAGACACTGACTGAAATGGAATTTGTTCTCTTAATTTCCACTTACGCAATAAGCACAGCTTTAACCAAAGGCCTCGAAAAATTTTGTTTTGGTGATTAATTCGGGTATGAGGAATCTTAATTTGAACTCGTGCTTAATTCACCTACATCGTAAAAGACTAGCTTAATTGAGAGATTCTCACACATACATCACTAATCTTAGTGTTTTGTTATTTCCGCACTTTTTTCGGAGGGCGGTCTTATCAGCAATGAGGGGAAAATTATAAATTGATTATTTTCAGGGAAATATGGAGATTGACATACTTTTTTTCGATGTGATATTCATAAATGAATGTAATGTTTTGGAGGAATAAGAATGATTAAGAAGTGCTATTACTCACTACTTGTAACCAAGTTACATTATCACCTGATATTTCCTTCAAGATCACACTCTAACTCGAGAAAAGCAGATCAAAAAGCATCACTAAGAGAAAGAGTGGTTCATTTAGTTTTTATAATAATGCTTACTTTGACCGCCACCTGTGATGTTTATGCACAATCTGAGGAAAAAAGCCTTAGAGAGCAACTCATTGAGTCAGAAAACACCCATGAAGTTTTTGCCATCGATGAATACCACACCCACGTGCGACCTGTATTGGTCTTTATAGGAATAAGAGGTGGCGGACCCAGCGATGATTTCTCAAGAGAATTAGCCTCTTACTGCAAGACTCAGCTTGAAATAGCTCGAGAGGTTACTGATCCGATAACTGGAAAAACTGATAAGATATGGATACCCTATGATGGCAAATCCTACCTTTTTAACTACTTTATGAAAGATTTCAAAGGTTTTCGGTGCAAAGGAGAGTTCGAAGTCTCAATAGCATTTATTAAGAGATACGAAGTGAAAGATGCTGTTACCTCATTCATTATAAAACATGAAAAGCCTCAACCCCATGTTTTTAAAACCGAGTATTTCACAAAAGATTCTGTTTCCATGCCACCGGATGGACCATTTAAGGTGGGGCAGTTCACTGTATCGGGGTTCTTCAAAGCTCTTGCAGGTATGCCTGCCTCGGTCCCATCTCTGACGTATCAGTATCTATACACATTGTGCAGTAACCATAACGGTACCATGAGATTTATCGTTAACAGAACATCCATGTTTGTGCCGGACCCTTATGGTCGTGTCATCAATCCTGCTACCGGAGAAAGGTCAAGAGCAATTGGTGAATTTGTAGAGGTCGATGCGCTGTCTGCGTATACGTATCTTTGGAATCGAGGTGATGGGTTTGTTTCGATGACTGCATTTATTGCCTGTGAGGGAAACAGACGTTTTGTATTAAGAGCCAATGAGATCACAGCTCGAGATGGATCAAAAGATTTAGAGACTTACTTTGCCTCTAACAGAGGGCTCGAGGGTATTAGTTATAAACCTCTTGCTCCATCGCATAGTATTGTCGCTAGGGAAGCTGATGCTTACAGCCCTTCTGCTCCCGAGAATGTAATTGCTCTTGAGACAGCAATGAAAGGTAGTAATGTCGTCAAAGTACAAGGCATACATGAGTATGTTGGAATCTACAACGGCAAAGACAAAGAGAATTGTGATCTTGTCACTGTTGAACGAATCTGGCATGGAGATCCAAAGAAGCCGGTATCGGATGCCTTAAATTACAGGATTTGCAGAGGCAGGATTTTCCAGGTATCAAGAGGTGAATTTCGTAGCTTACCTGATGAAATCGATGCATTTGCGATTAAGCTTGCTAAGGTAGCTCAAAGATTGGGGAACGCTGATGGAGAGTTCCAGGGATATACTGTTAAAGCGAGGGCGCTCAGAGACCGAGATAACTGCTCAGTTGAGGTGAAAATCTTGCAAGGCATAAACCTCGTTGCAAATCGTTTGGTGAATGCATGTCAGTAGTCCTCTAGACAGGCGCACAATGCGGTAACGAGCGTATAAGTGAACCTGATCTACATGACAAGCGATATGTGCTTAATGTGCGGGCAAATTTATTCCAAAATGATTGAGAGTTTTGTCGAGCAGTAATTCTGCTATTCGGGCAGCATGATCTGGATAAGCTTTGGCAAGTAGCGCACACATTCTAAAAGCAGAATCTAAGTGATAGGCGCATGGTGTTATCAATTTCTTAAAATTCTCCATGTCTCTCTCCTCTAAAAGAACCTCAGCAACTTGAGGAAAATATTGATTGTGCCTATAACTTAAGCGTTTAATCACTTCAATGGCTTGAGATCCTTTTCCCAGCCTAGACAGAGACTTTGCTATGTAAGGAATTTCGTCATCAAACAAATCAAGAACTTCAATTCTTGAATGCACCTGTTCTGCAATTTGAGAAGATCGTTCTGAATTTCCAGACTTTGCCAAAGCCTCAGCGATTTTTATTAATGCAACCACATGATCTTTAGTATCACTGATTCCTTCGATTAGTTGTAGTGCTCTGTCAACTTGACCTTCCATAGCTAATCTCGGGGCTAAAGCTACTAGTGCCTCGGCTCTAGAAACATTATTCTGTATCTCCTCGTAAACCTGTAGGGCTAAATCAATCTGGCCTTTATCAGCGAGAGCACTCGTGATCTTACCTAACGAAAATGATCTGTTAGGTTCACTTATGACACTTCGTGCTAACTTCAGAGCGCGGTCATAGTCTCCTAATTCTACAAGCTGCATTAATGTGTTCCCTAAGATCCATCGTTGTTTCCACGAATCGTCATTGATTTTATTGATTGATTGTAAAACCATGTTCATGGTCTGTATGGCGAACTCACTTTTTCCAGTTCGCCGAAAATGCTCTGAAATTATCAGTAAAGCTATTAATATGTTCGAACCGGTTCGCACGTTCTTTACATACTTTAATGCTGCATTGAACATGCCTAACTCTGAAAGTAATTCAATAAAATCGAGAAGTATTGAGTCCTTTGCCGCTGTGTGTGGGATGCTATCAACCTCAGAGGCGATTTGAGTGATAATTTGCGACACCCACTTATTTTGCTCCTTTTTAGCTAAAGTTCTCACAATATTTATTAAGAACTTAACACGAAACGTACGATACTCAAGATCATTGGTTACGTCCAAAGCTTTATTAATAAGCTCCTCTCTGAGCTCAGCTCCATCAATCTTTATGAAATTTTCCAATAATAGAGTAAATGTCTCTGCACGAGAGTGCTTGTCGCGGCATTTGTCGGCAACCTGAGCTGCCCTGCTTAAAATTGATACAGCCATGGATTCTTGATTGTGCTTTACTAACATATCAGTTATACTTCCGAGTGATTTTATCAAAGTGATAATATCAGCGCCTATATCTTCACAACCTGCTAATACGTCAAGAAGCCTTTTTGCGCTCTCACTGTCATTTAATCTCGCAAATAACCAGGCAGATTTGATAAGCAAAAATCGAGTAAAGCCAGGGTCTTCAATCGTCTCGATCAGCTCTAATACCCGCTTTGTCACTTGTAAAGCTTGCTCGTTCTCTCTCCTTTCAATTAACAGATCCGCTATCTTCAGTAGGATTTCTGCCTTTTGAGCGTCATTGAATGCTTCATTTGCTACTTTAAGAGCCTTATCCTTCCATCCAACTTTTACAAAGACCTCTGCTACACTGTGCAAAATCAGTGACTTCAGGAGAACAAGGTCTGTGTAGTAATAAAGCGTCATGAGTTGGCGGAGAACAGTTGATACATGCTTTTCTTCACCGCTTTCTATAAGGCCTTTTAAGATACTCTTTAGAGCGTTTATTTGCTTTGGAATCTTCGATAAATCAACGGGGTCGAATAAGTTCTGGTAAAAGATCCTGTGTGCACGCGTGTATATTCCCATTGCCTCATCCACCTCTTGTAATCTAATAAACGCATCGACAGCAGTCATTAAAGCCAGTGAACTTTCCACTTTATCACTTACGCTATGCGCCTTATTTAAAGCCTTTTTAAGGATATCAATGGTACGTTCCCTTAATTTTACTTCCATGAGACGTGGCGCAAAATCACGAATTAGCTCTATCTGCAGGTTCGGATTTTGTATGTTCTCGACATTCTGTATGGCTTGACTCGCAAGACCTAAATTCAGCAACATGTCAATAATATTCGGCAGAGTTGATTCCTTAATCCATGTATCACCAGCGTCTTCAACTATCCCGTAGATCTCCTCAACAAAATGAATTGCCCGATCACGATCTCCCGCTTTAGACAAACATATCGCCACCTCACATAATATTTTGATTTTCATTACTTGATCATCGGTAGCATAAGCAATTTTATAAACTTCATCGATTATTCGGACAATCCAGGCATTATTACCTACTTCAGAGAGAAAGCTCGATGACTCGAGCAGTATTTTTATTAGTTTTAGTCGGAGAGTATGATGAATTTCATCAGCCAGTTTCAAAGAACGATCAAGAACTTGTCTGAGTCGTACTGTATCGTTAGCTCTCAACAACATCTCTGCAATGCTAATTAAGCTCTGCGCCTGAAAATCTGCACTTTCAAAATAATTTACCAGCTGTAAGGCTCTATCAAAATTACCATCACGAGCAAGTTGATCGATAACCATTTCCAAAGTTGTATCGCCCAGTAGTGTCTTTGCAAGGGCTGACACCATCCCGTCGTAATTCTCTAGAAAATAGAATGGAATCTCAATGGCAATATCGGTACCAGCAGACTTTAAATCTAAGATATTTGTTGACCGAAGCTTATTCACTCTCTCACTAAGCTGCGTCAACTTCTGAAGTACTTCCTTTACCTCGTCACTTTTCTTGTTATCACGTAACTCCCATGCAAGTAGAAGATGATATATGATCTGCCTATCAAGCGAGTAACTGTTCGCCAATTCTAAAGCACTTTTAAGGTTTCCAGATTTTTTTAACTTTTGTAAAGGGCTCTCAAGTCGTCGTAGAGCGTAGATATCGAAAGCATGCTGGAGCATGAACTCTGCAATAATTTCCCCACGATCGAGATCAACTGCAGTCTCGAGAGCCAACATCTTAGTCCTTAAGGGAAGTGTGAGAAGTTCTGGGAGTTTCTCCCGCTGGACCTGTGCGTAATCTTCATCCCTCGCTAAGATAAAAAGCTCATCATAACGATGAGACTTTCGCAGATGATCAGAATAGTAGCGAAGAGCATATGGACTCTTATGCTTCCTCCAGTTTGCACACCAGTTGAGTAATTTTTCCTCAGCCTTCTTTGTCTCCTTGCCAAGGTTTCTCTTGAATGCTTCAGCAAGAAGAGGATGAGCAAATGAATATGTACGTTCTCCTTTCGACTCTCCTATTGAGAACCAACGGGTAACAGAGTGTGGTAATGCCTCTAAATCCCATTTAGTTAATTCCGTTAGTTCCTCAACCTCTGATT
This sequence comes from uncultured Nitrospiraceae bacterium, assembly GCA_937139565.1. Taxonomy (GTDB): domain Bacteria; phylum Nitrospirota; class Thermodesulfovibrionia; order Thermodesulfovibrionales; family Thermodesulfovibrionaceae; genus Thermodesulfovibrio. Next base: position 31,123 of record CAKZQH010000044.1, read on the forward strand.
CAGTCACTGCTCCAACAGCGACAGTGAGTAAAGAAAACAGCTGTCTGATACCCTGCTCCTTATGAATTGCAGATGCGAGCAGTTTAATTTGCTTTTCAACATACTCATTGAATCCTTTGGGTGTGTTTTTTAGAACGTTGTTAACATCTCTGTTCTCCTTGTGTGCCAGATACAAATCATTTACTAAGAATCGAACAAATAATGGCATTCCTCCTGTAATTTTTAGTATTTGTCGAACAAATGAATTATCATCACCGAACTTGGATAATTCTCCATCTCCCGCTCTTCTCAACCACTCCCTGATGTCTTCCTCTGACAGAGAATCAAGGAAAATTAATGTTGCAGAGCTAATAAAGGGCGTAAAGTAAGGAGGAACATCTCCAAGTCCATCCCAGCGACCGGTGACTATGAAGTAGAGATTATCCGGTATCGGATCCGGCAGGAATGACTCCACCAGTTTCTCACTCTCATCTAAGCCATCAAGCACCACCAGGATTTTCCTCTCATCCACACCTTTGTTACAAGCCTCAAGCATCCGCATCAGAGCTCCACGTAATGCTGCCTCTGATTCGTGAAAATTAATATCCTGAAGGTTAAGCTTTGCAATGAGCTGAGCTATAAGATGAGCGTAAGCGTTTGCAGGTTCCAGGGATGCATTATCGATCTCTCTGTTAAAGAAGTGCTTTACTATTACAAAATCAGGATTATCCTCATGATTCAGTAGCCAGTCTGCAATAAGAGTTGTCTTACCGTAACCAGCTGGAGCATAGACTATTGCGATACCGCTTTTCTGGTCTCCTATGAAATCATTTAGGCGTGAAATCGTACTTTTTTGCCCCACGAACATCTCATGTTGTTTATTTCTAAGCCACCTGTGAGTTCTTGAAGCCAACAAATAAGCAATATGGTTCTCACTTAACCGGTGTTTGATACGATAGATAACTTCTAAACTCTCACGAACTACGTTTTCAATCTCATTAAGTCGTTGTTCTATTGATGGTAATATCGTAAGATACGGAACCAACGTATCGAGCTGATTACGAATTTCCTCAAAATACTCTCTATTCTTCTGCTTTAGATCTCCGAGTTCTTTGTGGATCGCATCTAAACGCTGTACAATCAAGTTGCCTTGCTGTTTAAGATAACTGAGAAGGTCATCCAGGCTCACTGAGATTTCCCCTAACTGCTCGTCACGGATTGATAGCTGATTCAATAGCTCAACCATTAAAATATTGCTGACTCTGCTGTTACTCTTTATCTCCTCATGAAAAAAAGCACAAGCAACTTTGAACCAATCTACTCTCTCACCACTACTCTTATCAAGCCAGCCCTCGTGTATGAGTTTTTTGAATCCCTCTGGTGTAGCTTTTTCAAAACCTGCAGGAGTGGATTTCTTGAATACTGCAAGTGTGCGTTTCAAAAATCCTTCAGATTCAGATGGTTCGCTACAGAGCTTAGAGATAAAGTTGAGGACCTCATCTTTCATCTTTTGCTGTATTTTTAAGTCCTCTCTCTCATATCCCTCGATGAGAGGCAGCATGGATCTCACCTGATCACTTGTCAAGTCTAAGGTTGGGAAGTAATTTTCTCTCGTCAGCCTTCGTAACTCATTTTCGATGCATTCAATTGCCCAGTGTGTCCACTCTCTGTCTTCATGAGACCTCACTGACTCTCCAGTTCGGCTTGAGCAAGTTGCAGAATACTCCCTCAAAGCAACAAGGGTAGCTTTCATGAGAGATTTATATACGGCACGAAGCAAATCGTGATTAATAGGCGTTTTCGCTCTGTTTTTCCACTCCTTGTAGTTTTGCCATGCCTTGCACGCAGCACTGTCTGCTCGATTACTAAGAACTCCCGAGATTACATTAGAGAGAAAAGAAAATGCCAGCGATGCAAGGATTGGTTCCATAGCTATTTACCTAATCTCATATGCAACTATTCAGCCAACGCTTGAAGCTTAAATATGATATGACGCCTCGCCTCAAGCAAAATTCTATCGACGGGTTACATTGTTCGACTGGCCACCAAAGCAAGAGGAGTGATCGACAGCCGTTTGATGAATCAAGCTTGGTACTATAATCACAAGCAATAGCATCATCCTTTTTTTCAAAATTGCGGCATTATATCAGATAGTGCCATATAAAGTCAATGCCCCGCCTTTCCTCAAAAATAATTTCTTCGAAAAAGGATTGTTTCCTCAAAATTGACAAAAAAGGCAATCATCTTATCAAACCCCTTATTCACAAATTAATTTTCCTAACAGGAGGTTCCCAAGATGATTGCCGTTATACCAAAGGGAGTATTCAACATGAGTAACAGGTATGTCATCATTAATGAAAATGAAAAGAGAGAAATATCAGAAGTCAGCTTACACCCACACTACACATGAACAGACAGTATCTTGCCTCCCGGCTAAGGGCACTTGTCAAAAATATTGTGTCTCATTGTAAAACCTCATATTAAAGAGTTGAAAAAGTTCATATGCCCTCGCTTTGATGGCAGGTATAGGATTCTTCCATTTTCCCTCCTTCTTTATCTGTTCTATATTAGACACAATATTATTCTAACTCCCTTTCCTTTTTTGTCACTGCGAGGCCATGAAGTGGCCTTGGCAGTCTCTTTCGGTCACTGTGAGGGACTCGATGTCCCGAAGGGGTCTCTAAGTAAAGCCTACAAAGAGACAACGACGAGATTGCTTCGCTTCGCTCGCAATGACGTATAATATGAAGGCGCAATGACAGCTTTTTTTTGTCACTGCGAGGAACTGAATGTCCCGAAGCAGTCTCTGAGACGCCTCAAAGACGAGATCCCTTCGCTGACGCTCGCAATGACGGAAGAGGGAGCTCGCAATGACAGAAAAGAGGAGCTCGCAATGACAGAAAAGGGGAGATACGAGATTGCGGAGCCTCTTCCGAACGTAGTGAGGAATCCCGCTCCTCGCAATGACATAAAAATAGAAGCCTCGCAATGACGCTCCCCTTTGTCACTGCGAGGCCATGAAATGGCCGAAGCAGTCTCAAAGACCAACGGAATGAGATCCCTTCGTCGCTTATGCTCCTCGCAATGACAGAAAGAGAAAAGCTTCGCAATTACAGAAGAGGGCGCTCGCTATGAGAGAGAAAGGCGCGTTTCTAATTGCTAGAATAGTGCTGAACGAAGAGAGATAATCAGATTCGCAAATGAGATAACAAGGCAGGAGGAAATATAGACAGTTAGAGGAAAATCGGATGGTTTAAAAATAGCTTAGAAGGCATGTCCCGACTTTGTCAGTTTACTGCCAAAATTTGCTTCACAATCTCTGCAAGTGGTTGATTTTACTAAATGTCAAATTTTTTCTATCAAATTTTGTGGTATAACTTAATTTTCTACTTTAGCATTTTTAACTTGACTTTTTTCTTTATTTATGCTATAACATATCCGTGTTCCTAAAAATCACAAAATCTGCTGACAAAACAGACTACATCTATGTTGTTGAAAGCTATCGTGATGACAAAGGAAGAGTCAGGCACAGATATCTTTTCAGTCTTGGCAAGCTTAAAGACTTTATATCTACCTCGGTGTTCAAAAAGTTAGCTCAAAAAGCTCTTGCTGTAGACAGTAGTTTTAACAAAGAAGGTGTAGAACTTTCTTGTTTATCAGAAGCAGAGGTATTAAGGTATGGACATCTTGTGCTTAAGCGTTTATGGGATATGTATGGACTTGATGAGTTTTTTAGTAGGTTTAGGAATAAAAGGAGAAAGTTTGATATATCCAAGGTAGTCTTTTATATGGCCTGTAAGCATATACTTGAACCACAGAGCAAACTTGGCATGTATGAGAGCTATGCTAA
>CAKZQH010000045.1 GCA_937139565.1 uncultured Nitrospiraceae bacterium
TATACGGTTCCTTGGCGGCGAGGATATTGAAAATTCCCGTTATTAATGTAATCACCGGTCTAGGCACACCGTTTATTAGGCGTGGCTGGCTACAAACTGTGGTGAGTCTTTTGCACAAGATCTCACTCAGATGGTCACGTAAAGTATTTTTTCTAAACAGAGATGATTATGAGCTTTTTCTTAAGCTTGGTTTAGTTAATCCAAAGGTGACTGACCTTTTGCCCAGCGATGGTATAAATTTAGAGAGATTTAAACCAGGTGTTTTTGAAAGGGATACAGATGGAAGATTTCGATTTTTGTTTATCGGTCGCCTGCTGTGGGATAAGGGAGTGGGTGAGTTTGTCGAGGCAGCGAAACATCTAAAGGGGAGGTATCAAGATGTGGAGTTCTTTCTCCTCGGTTTTTTAGACCCACAGAACCCATCCGGCATAAGTCGTGATGATCTCGATAGATGGGTATCAGAAGGCTATGTAACTTACCTCGGGTCATCAGAGGATGTAAGGCCTTACATTACATCGGCAGACTGTGTGGTTCTACCTTCATACAGAGAGGGTATCCCACGAGCCTTACTTGAGGCAGCTGCGATGGAAAAGCCGATAATCACAACGAATAGTGTAGGTTGTAAAGAGGTGGTAGATGACGGAGTAAATGGGTTCCTCGTTCGTCCACGAGATGCAATTGATCTTGCAAAGAAGATGGAGGCTATGATAAAACTTCCCGAAGATGAAAGGGTGTTGATGGGACGAAGAGGGCGTGAGAAGGTAATGAGGGAGTTCGATGAAAGGATAGTTATAGAAAAATGGCTTGAGACACTTAAATCTGTTGGCTGGATGTGTGAGGCTCGAAGATAAAGGTAAATCAAAAATGGAGCATCTTGTCGAGCGATGATTTCATATTTTTCTCTCAGGTTTCAATTCTCTAATCCAGAGAACGTAAGCAATCAAGATGTCAAGTTATACCGATCCTTTAATTGCTATGAACGAGTGATTTCACCCGTTTAATCTATGAAACTTCTCTTTGTCTCCTTCATCCTCTCAGCTCTCGCGTCAATTTATCTTATTCGTCTTTTCAAGAAAAAACCTATCGGTGTTGATGCTGTCGGGGGTGGACCGCAGAAGTTTCATGCTCATCCAGTGCCAAGGCTTGGGGGAATAGGAGTTTTCGTGGGCCTGATTGGTGCAGGTGTGATGATGGAGGTTCTAAAGCCTGTTGAGACCAGGCAGTACTGGTATCTAATTGTTGCATCAGTTCCTGTATTTGTTGGCGGACTTCTTGAGGATATTACAAAAAAGGTAGGGCCAACAATGAGGCTTCTTTTTGCCTTTGCCTCGGCTGGGCTTGGAGTATTTTTCCTTGAGGCAATAGTCATAAGGCTTGATATACCAGTGATCGATCCGCTTTTCAGCATCTATCCAGTGGCTTTCATTTTTACTCTTTTTGCCGTTGGTGGTACAGCAAATGCAATCAACATCATAGATGGTTTTAATGGGATCGCAGGGGTGGTATCTTTACTGGTTGTATCAGCCATAGGTTATGTTGCTCACCTTGTGGGAGATAATGTCCTTGTCTATACATGTCTTGTGATAGTTGGAGCGATACTTGGATTCCTGCTCTGGAATTATCCGTGGGGGATGATATTTCTTGGAGATGCAGGGGCGTATTTGCTTGGTTTCTTGATTGCCGAGCTTAGCGTGCTACTTGTAGGGAGAAATCCGGAGGTATCTGCGTGGTTTCCTTTGGTGTTGGTGATCTATCCTGTAACTGAGACGCTTTTTTCGATTTATCGTAAAAAATTCCTAAGGGGGCAATCGCCAGCAGAGCCAGATGGATTACATTTTCACATGTTGATCTACAAGAGAATGCTTGGCTGGATGATTGGAAAGAGGGAGGCGAAGCATATGCTAAAGCGTAACTCAATGACTGCTCCCTACCTGTGGGCACTTACGCTCATGAGCATCTTTCCCGCAGTGATTCTCTGGCGACATACCCTTGCACTCATGTTATTTTCTATCATGTTTGTTATACTATACATTTGGCTTTACTGGCGGATTGTGAGATTTAAGACTCCGAAGTTTTTATATTTAAACGGTTTGAGAAGAAAAATTTAACATATATCATTGGGAGGGATGAGAGTGGAGAGAGGACACAGTGATGAGATCAGCCTAGCCGAAATGTGGAGGGTGATCGTTCGGTATCGAGCGATTATCTTGGCAGTCTTTATAGCATCTGTGTTGCTATCCATTGTTGTAGTCTCGGTTCAACCAAAGGTTTACAGGGGAGAGGTAACCGTATTGCTGGTTGCTGAAGAGGTAGAAAAGGATCCACTTATCACGGCCATTATGCTTAGTTCACCAAGAGAGTTAATC
>CAKZQH010000046.1 GCA_937139565.1 uncultured Nitrospiraceae bacterium
AAGCTCCTTGTGTATAATAGTTCACCCAATGGGTGATTTTGTTGTTTCCATATAAACTATTATACACAAAGGAGCCTCTCTATTTTAGTAGATTTCTATTTCTATTTTAGGGTATACTCAGCATTATTAAGTTTATGAGTAAATTCGAAAACTGAGATTCTTCTCTATTTTTCATTAAATTATAAGTTATTCTCTCGATACTTTCAGTCCTAATTATGCGTGCGGGTATTATGTCTATTTTGAGCAAGAAATACCATATAAGAACTTTCAAACTGCTCCTTGCGTATTCAAAAATCCACTCCATTTTTTTATTGAGTCTCTTCATTTCAGCTATAAAACAAGAAATTACAATCATACTGCCTGATTAAACTATGTCGAATATTATAAACTGTAGAAATTTTCGCCTGTTTATTTGCATTTTTTACTTTATCCCAACTTAATCACTAGGAACTTAAAAACCACTGTAAATCAATGATTTATCATCTATAAATTAGTTTACATGCCTTCTAAGCTATTTTTAAACCATCCGATTTTCATCCAACTGGCTATATTTTCTTCCTGCCTTTCTGTCATTGCGAGGAGCTTTAGCGACGAAGCAATCTCGTCGTTGCCTCTTCGTAGGCTTTACTTAGAGACTGCTTCGGCCACTTCGTGGCCTCGCAGTGACATGTAGGGGGTGTCATTGCGAGACTTTTTTTCCGTCATTGCGAGCGCCAGCGAAGCAAACTCTCCTTTGACCCCTCTTCTGTCATTGCGAGGAGCTTTAGCTCCGAAGCAATCTCGCCTTTCCTCCCACTTGGACGAAACGAGATTCCTCACTTCGTTCGGAATGACGTTAGAGGAGGTGTCATTGCGAGGAGCTTTAGCGACGAAGCAATCTCGTCGTTGCCTCTTCGTAGGCTTTACTTAGAGACTGCTTCGCCTCATCGAGAGGCTCGCAGTGACTAAATGAATACGCTATGTTCTAAGAGATCCCATTCCTGCCTTTATTCTCTCCCTCATAGCTCACTCTATCCTTTACCATTCTCATTAAACCATCTCTTTCTTTAATTGTGATAGCTTCATAGCTGAAAGATTATGTGTAGAATACAATGGATTAAAAGCAGAATTAACAGAGAGACTATTCATCTTTTGATTCAAGTTTTACCTGTAAAGATTTTTGATATTAATAAACGAAGTAAGAGAGAAATAGGCTTTAAAAAGTGTAAAAGACATTAGACTACATTAGGTGGGAACGGAAAATATAAGTCTCTCAAATATTTAGTTTTTAAATAAAATATGCCCTAAATTGATGAAGTCGGGTTTATCGAACTATAAATTGATTTGTTATCCTTTTGTTGAATTTTCTATAAATCTCATATAATTAGCTAAAATTTATTTTTAGCCTAATAGAATATTAAATCTTCACAAGAGAGTTTTTTGTTAGAATAAAATTAACAAATGCTTAAAAGACTTCAAGGTATTCTTAAAAAAGAGTTTAGAGAGCTACTTCGAGATCCTCTTTATCTTACCTTTGCTCTAATTGTGCCTGTTATCATTATTATTCTCATGGGATATGGCCTTATCCTGGATGTAAAAAATATTGCTGTTTCTTTTATTGATTATGACCGCTCCCAACTAAGTAGAGAATACAGATATGCCTTTACAAATTCAGAGTATTTTAGATTTTACAAGCTCATTGATTCATACAGTGAGGCTGAGGAACTGATTCAATCGGGTGTTTGTAGAATTGTGGTAGTAATCCCAGCAGGTTTCTCAAAAAATCTATATGAAGGGAAAAAAACAGATGTGCAGGTGCTGATCGATGGTTCTTTTCCAATGCGAGCTGAGGTGATGAAGGGATATACAGCAGCAATTAACAACCAGTTCAACGAAAAACTGCTCAAAAGCTTAGCGTGGAAGGCAGGTTTTTCCAAGACAAATTTACTCTTGGGAGTTGAGACAAGAGCATGGTATAATCCTGCTCTTGAAAGTAAAAATTTTATACTTCCAGGTGAAGTAGTGACTACTTTAATGTTTTACTCAGTGCTACTTGCCTCGCTAATAGTGGTAAGAGAAAAGGAATCTGGTAGTATTTTTAATCTCTATTGTAGTCCTGTAAAACCATGGGAAATTGTATTTGGGAAAGCCATTCCTTACATAGTTATTACCTTTGTTACATATCTGATTTTTTTCGTCCTTACTGTAGGGCTTTTTAAAACTAAATTTACTGGGAGTTTCGTTGTGCTGACCCTTGCGACAGTTATATACCTTGCCTGCACTGTTGGAGTAGGGGTGCTTATATCTATAATCGCAAAATCCCAGATTACTGCCATGCTGATTGCTTTCCTTGCAACAGTAATTCCATCCTTTATATACTCTGGATATTTTTCTCCTGTAACAAGCATGTCAGAGATAGGTCAATTTATAAGTAAGACAATCCCTGCCACTTATTTTATGATTATTGTGAGAGGTATTTACCTAAAAGGTTTTGGTCTCGAAAGCTTTCTTTCAGACCTTTTAGCTTTGTGTATTTATGGTGTAATGGTATATGGAATTGCTATTTTAGCCTTTAGAAAGAGAATAAAATGAGAATCTTGTCTCTCATAAAAAAAGAGATGCTCCATCTAATAAGAGATAAAGCCCTTGTTTTTATTCTTTTTTGGGCTTTTACAGGTGCTGTTTACACCTCTGGAAGCGGATTTACAATGGAGGTAAAAAACTTTCCAACCATAATCTTCGATATGAGCAAATCAAAGGAAAGCAGGGAGCTTATAAGTAGATTTCAAAAACCCTATTTCAAAATCATTTCATTCGTTGAAAACGATAGAGAATTAATCGAATGGTTAGATAGTGGCAAAGCCTCGATGGCTATAGTTATTCCTCCAGATTTTGTAAGAAAAATAGACAAAATGGAAGGGAAAATACAGATAATTATAGATGGAACCATGTCTCTTTCTGCCACTGTAGCAGTTGCCTATGTAACAGAAATAATCTATGACTACGGATTAGAGATTTTGGAAAGGAAAATGGGAGTAACCGGAAAGTTCTTAGAGAATCTACCGATAATAGAGCAAAAAACGAGGATAGAGTTTAATCCAAATGTTTTAAGTTCATGGTTTATGAGCATGCTTGAATACTTTAATATGATTACCATGGTTTCGCTTCTTGTTACAGCTGCTCAGATGGTAAGGGAAAAGGAATATGGCACAATTGAACAGTTACTTGTCACTCCTGTAAGAAACTGGGAAATATTTATATCAAAAATTATTCCTACTTTAGTGGCAATAGCTATATTTTCACCAATCACTCTTTTCGGCATTATAAAGGGAATCTTTGGAGTTCCTCTAAGAGGAAATATTTTTTTCTTCTATGCGGTTATGCTTTTTTACGCATTTACTATCTCCAGTTTAGGTCTTGCAATCTCAACTGTGGCAAAAAATTTAGCTCAGGCTATGATGCTAATGCTTGTTATTCTCATTCCCATGCTTTTTCTTTCAGGTGCCTGGACTCCTCCTGAGTCAATGCATCCGCTAATGCAGTATTTAAGCCTAATTTCTCCGATGAGGTATTTCATAGACTTTGGATACAGCGTGCTTTTTAAAGGAAATGGTATAACATATGTTTGGCATGACATTTTAGGAATAATTTTAATTGGGTTAGTGCTTTTTGCATTTTCATCTTATCAGTTTAAAAGAAGTTTTTCAAAATAATTTGGCAAATTAAATTCACTTCCAAAATTTATTTCTAAACCGCTTAAATGTTAATATATACATTACAGGCAATGGAAAAATTAGAGGAAATACTTTCTAAAACCTTCGATATTCCATCGCATTCTAATGTGGTTTTTAAAGTTATCAAACTTCTTGATAATGAATACTTGTCAATTAGAGATATAGAAGACTTTCTCAGCTATGACAAAGGTTTTGCTTCAAAATTTTTAAGAATAGCCAACTCACCATTTTATGGAATGACCAGAAAAATAAAAACTGTAAAAGAAGCATTAGTTCTATTAGGGATCAATACGGCTAAGTCTCTTATTTTAGCCACTTCATCCAGATATCTTTATAAAAGATTCGGAGATTTTGAACAGAGTCTTTGGGAACACAGCCTGGGAGTTGGAATATGTTCGTCTTTTCTTGCAAGTTTAACTAAATTAGCTGAACCAGAAGAGAGTTTATGCTGTGGAATTCTGCATGATATTGGAAAGGTTTTTTTAAACAATGCAATGCCTGATGATTATCCAAAGCTCTATAAGAGAATAATTAACTCAGAAAAGTCCTCTGCTGAAATAGAAAATGAAATTTTTGCTGTGAACCATGTGGAAGTTGGTGTGGAAGTTTCTATGAGGTGGAATTTTCCTGAAGTAATACAAAAAGTTATAGAATATCATCATCAAGCACCATATCCCTACGATGAGGACACAGAGCATAAAAATATTTGTAATATTGTAAGAATTGCCAATCATATTTGTCATAAATTGGGTATTGGATTTAAAAAATATCTTCCCAATAGCATAGATTTAGAAGATATCGGTTTGGATAGTAGTTCGCTTGAAGAAATAGAGAAAATCTTTCTTTCTCAATTTAACGAGCAAAAGGATTTACTAATTAATTAGTTAACTTTTTTTCTCTATTTTTGCTTTGTATGCTAAAGCATCTGCCTTTTTCACTATGGTTTCAATATCTTTATCTTTTTCAATCTCTACTATTCCAATGCTTATAGAAGGAATGATAGTTTGAGCATCATTTACTTGGACGCTTTTAATGTTCCTTTGAATCCTTTCAGCAACTTTA
>CAKZQH010000047.1 GCA_937139565.1 uncultured Nitrospiraceae bacterium
GGCTGTAGACTAATTTAAAAAGTATGTCTCATTGATTTATAAGGGATTTTTTAGTTTTTGTGATGAAGTTGGGTTAAAGGTATTTCTCGCATTTTCTCTTCAAAATTTTGTGCGTATTGATAAAGTTCATTAATGTTGGAACTTGATAGCGTAAATTGATAGAGACTTTTTGTTAGTGTTCCGCCTAATCGAATAGTTGGAGGATTTTGAGGATAAGCTTTAATGCCTGGGACTGACATAAGTTTTGGCCTCAGAGATTCTATAATTTTATCCACATGAGGCCTTTCTGAACGGGGTTTAAGATGAATAAATATACGACCTGCATTTGAAGCAGGAGAGCCAGGTCCTGGACCTACAGAGGCCATAAATGCTTTTACATAGGGTTCTTTTAAGACAACATTTGCAAGCATAAGTTGATGCCTTACCATTTCCTCAAAGGATACATCTTCACTTCCCTCTGTAACAACAAAAATCTGTCCTTTATCTTCACTTGGCAGGAAGCCATTAGGTATCTTAATGAATAAAATTACAGTAAAAAGAAGAATAACACCTGAGGCAATCATGATAAATTTATGATTTTTAAGCGACCAGCTAAGGCTAATTTTGTAAATATTAAGCATCCAATTAAATCCTTTCTCAAGAAAATTATAAAATTTGCCTTTTTCCTCCTTTTCTACTTTTAAAAATCGACTACACATCATAGGTGTAAGAGTAAGTGAGACAACCCCTGAGATTAGGATTGCCACAGAGATTGTAACCGCAAACTCTTTAAAAAGTCTTCCAACAATCCCACCCATAAATAGCACAGGAATAAAAACTGCAACAAGGGAAAGTGTCATGGATAGAATTGTAAAGCCAATCTCTCTTGAGCCTCTTAGAGCAGCCTCTAAGGGAGGTGTTTTTTTCTCAAGATGACGAACAATATTTTCAAGCATCACAATTGCGTCATCCACAAGAAAACCTATTGATAGAGTAAGAGCCATTAAGGAAAGATTATCTAAGCTATAACCAAGTAAATACATTATGCCAAAGGTTCCAATAATAGATATGGGAAGAGCAGCTGAAGGAATTAGTGTGGCTGACAGTCGTCTTAGAAAAATAAAAATAACTAGCACTACTAAAAATACAGTGAAAAGAAGCGTAAATTGGACATCTCTTACAGACTCTTTTATTGAAATAGAACGGTCGTAAAGAAGGTTTAACTTAACACCTGGAGGTATTTGTTTGCCTAATTCTTCTACTTTCTTTTTTACGCTTTCTGCAACTTCTACGGTATTGGTGCCTGGCTGACGATAAATGGCTAAAATCATTGCTCGCTGGAGATTTCCTTGACTTCCATACCATGCAGCAATTCTATCGTTTTCTACACTATCAATTGCTTTACCAATGTCTTTAATCTTTACCGGAGAACCATTCTTTTCAGCAATTATAAGCTCGTTGAAGTTATAGGCTGTTAAAAGTTGACCAGTGGCTTGAATTGTAAAGGCTTGATAAGTTCCCTGAACTGTACCTGTAGGAAGTTCTACATTTCCTTTTTTTATTGCTCCTTCGACCTCATCAATTCCTATGCCTCTTGCTGCAAGTAAATAGGGATTGATTTGAACTCGAAGCGCATATTTTTGAGCACCGAAAATCTGCACTTGAGCAACACCATTTACCATAGAAATATTTTGTGCAAGCAAAGTATCGGCATATTCATGGAGCCTGTAGAGAGGCATAGTAGAGGAGGTGATCGCAAAATATAAAATTGGCATATCAGCAGGATTTACCTTTCTGAAAGTTGGAGGTGATGGCATATTAGCCGGAAGATTTCTCGAAGCAGTTGCTATTGCGGTTTGAACATCTTGAGCTGCAGAGTCAATGTCTCTATTTAAATCAAACTCCAAAGTTATCTGGGTTACTCCTCTTGCATTAACAGAATTCATGGATTTTAGCCCTGATATTGTCGAAAATTCTCGCTCAAGGGGGGTTGCAACAGCTGAAGCCATTGTCTCTGGTGAGGCACCGGGAAGATTGGCAGTAACTAAGATAGTTGGAAAATCAACATTTGGAAGCTCTGCGATTGGTAAATAACGATAACCAACTAATCCAAAAACCACTATAGTGATCATTAAAAGAGTTGTCATTACAGGACGGCGAATGAATATTTCGGAAAGATTCATTTATTTTTTATCTCCACCTTTGCGCCTGGAGTAAGCCTTACTTGACCGTCAATAACTATAATTTCACCCGGAGATAATCCCTTTTCGATAACCACATCTTCAGAGTGTCTGAATGCAACAGAAACAGGTCTTTTTTCTGCAATTTTTTTCTCTTTGTCCACAACAAACACATAGGCTCCTTCTTCGGCAAGCTGAAGAGCCTTTGATGGAATCACTATAGCATCCTTTTTTATACCTAAGGTTAAAAAAACATTCACGAACTGACCTGGCCATAGCATTTTGTCTTTATTTTCAAACTCAGCCTTAAGCTTTATAGTTCCTGTGGCTGGATCAACAGCATTATCTATGAATACTACTTTACCTGTGGCAGTGTAGGTAGAATCTACTCCCTTTACCACAACTTCAGTTTTAAGAGAACCCTCCTTCATAGCCTTTTTTATTCTTAAGAGTTCTCCCTCTGGAACAGAGAATCTTACATAAATTGGCGTTATTTGATTTAGTGTTGTTATCTGAGTATCATTTGCCTTAATCATATTACCAGGATGAACAGAAATAACACCAACTTTTCCATCAATTGGCGAGTAGATGTAGCAATAACTTAACTGAAGTCGGGCATTATCAAGTAAGGCTTGCTGTGCCTTCACATTTGCTCTTAAAGATTCATAGGTTGTGTTTATTTTTTCAAACTGTTGACGAGAGACAAGCCCTTCTTTGTATAATTCGTCGTATCTTTCTAAGTCAGCCATTGCAAAAGACAATTGGGCTTTTGTACTAAGAAGTGTAGCCTCTGCTTGTCTTACGTTTTCTTCAAAAGGTCTTGGGTCAATTACAAAGAGTAAGTGTCCTTTTTTAACTTCGCTTCCCTCCTTTACTAAGGCTTTGAGGAGTTGTCCTTCAACTCTTGATTTTATTGTTACCGTTGAATAGGCTTCCACATTACCAATCAAAGAAAGCTGAAGAGGAGTGTCTTTCACTAAAACAGATGTGACTACAACAGGAACTGGTGGAGGAGTTTTTTTTGAAGGCGACTTTGAACAGGATAAGAGAAATATGGCCATTGAAATAAAGAGAAAAATATTTTTAAGTGTTTTCATCTTGCCTCCAAAGCAAAATAGGCATGTAAGCACTTACTAAATTAAAAAAACACCTTACTTTTTGTCAATAAAAACTTTTTTTCCCTAATTTGCTGATAGAGCGTGTAGAAAAACATAGAGCCTTGATATGCCTTCATTTTCAAGACTGCTGTGAGGTCTAATCCCTTCAGTTATCAAAATTTTTACAGACCCGACTTTATAACTAGAAACTTAAAAGCCTCTGTAAATCAATGAATTATCATCTACAAATTAGTCTACCCACCCTCTAAGCTGAATTTAAACTATCTTATATTCTTCTAACTGTCTCTATTACCCTCATCCCTTGTTATCTAATTTGCGAATCTGATCATCTCTCTACGTTCCCCTCTATTCTTGCAATTAGAACCTATACCCCTTTCTGTCATTGCGAGCCCCCCTCTTATGTCATTGCGAGCAAAGCGAAGCAATCTCGTAGTTGCCTCTTTGTAGGATTTACTTAGAGACTGCTTCAGGACATCGAGTCCCTCGCAGTGACTGATAGAGACTGCCACGGCCACTTCGTGGCCTCGCAGTGACAAAAGAAGGATGTCATTGCGAGGA